>CBDUEA010000381.1:0-2461 GCA_965365965.1 uncultured Polaromonas sp.
GGCGTAGGGCACGACGCAGTAGCTGCAGTATTTGGAACAGCCTTCCATGATGCTCACAAATGCACTGGCGCCGTTGTTTTTAGCGGGTGGTAAATGGTCGAATTTTTCGATTTCAGGGAAGCTGATATCGACCTGTGGACGCGCCAGCGAATCTCTTTTGGCTAGCAGCTCAGGCAGACGGTGCAGCGTCTGCGGGCCAAAGACCACATCGACAAACGGCGCGCGAGCAATGATCGCAGCGCCTTCTTGACTCGCCACGCAGCCGCCAACGCCAATTTTGACGCCCTTGGCCTTCAAGTGTTTGATGCGACCGAGGTCGCTAAACACTTTTTCTTGCGCTTTTTCGCGCACTGAGCAGGTGTTGAACAAAATCAAATCCGCTTCGTCGACGTTTTGGGTTGCTTCGTAACCCTCTGCGGCATGCATCACATCGACCATTTTGTCCGAGTCGTACTCGTTCATTTGGCAGCCGAAGGTTTTGATGAAGACTTTTTTAGTGGGTGTAGCGGACGCGGCCACAGGGGATGTCACGGTGGTGTCGTTAGCGGTGTTCATTGGGTCGCTCCTGTGCTGGCTTTTTCACGCTTCACAGCTGCTTCTTCGGGGTTCAAAATCCAGACTTCAATGATCTGGCCGCCAATATTTTCACGGCGGTAATTCACCACCACGGCTTGATTGACCATAGAGGCGCTCATGACCAGCATGTTTTGCGGGCTGTGGATGTGCACGCCGGTTGCCAAACGCTCGCTTTTGCCGTCCACCTCCACCATGGGTGGTGCTTTGAAAGCCATGTTGCCGCGCACCGCGTTGACTGGAAAATTACGGCTTGTTTGCGCCTCAGCCGGCATAGATATTGCAATTATTGCTACAAAAATAGCAACAAAAAAGAAAAATAGACGCGTGCGAAGGATTGTTGAATAGGTCATAGGTGCAGCAGAGACTGGTTTATATCCAGCGGCCGAAGTGAAAAGAGAGTGCATTTTACCGCAGTCTCTTTTTTAAAACACTAACACCCTCAAACTCAGTACGTTCCTGTCGCCTTGGGCAACGACACGTCGCGCATCTTAGCCATGATTTTTTGCGCACCAGCCGCCATCAGGCGAGCGTCGGAGCTGATGGTGACAAACTGGAAGCCTTTGGCGATGCGCTTCAACGCCGCTTCAGGCGTGCCATTATGGATACCGGCCACCACGCCATGCGCCTTGGCACGCGCCAAGATATGGTCGATCGCCTCGGCGGCCTTCGGGTCCACATCGTCAAACGTGGGGGTGCAACCCAGTGCCAAGGACAAATCGGACGGGCCGACGTAGATCGCGTCCAAGCCTTCCACGGACAAAATATCGTCTAGGTTGTCCAGCGCTTTGGCGGTTTCTATCATCGCGAACGTGACGATCGTGTCATTGGCTTTTTGCGGGTAGTCTGCGCCACTGTAGAGCAAGGCGCGGGTCGGGCCGAAGCTGCGTGTGCCGCGCGGTGCGTAGTGGGTGTAGGCCACCAATTTTTCCGCATCTTCACGCGTGTTGACCATCGGGCAGATGACACCATACGCACCCGCATCCAAGGTTTTCATCAAAATGCCGGGTTCCAGCCAAGGCACCCTCACCACTGGCACAGTGTGGGTGGTGGAAATCGCTTGCAACATGGTGACCATCGCCTGATAGTCAACGATGCCGTGCTGCAAGTCGATGGTCAGCGCATCCCAGCCCTGATGTGCCATGGTTTCGGCAGAAAAGCTGTTTGGAATGGCCAACCAACCATTGACGACAGCGCCGCCGGATTTCCAGATGCTGCGCAAGCGGTTTTCTCTCATTTTTTGCTCCTCATAATAGTGATGACCGACGATACTTTTATCTAACAAATACGGGAGTTTATCGATCAAACACGGGGCGTTTGGGGTCGAACTTCCAGCCTGGTATCAGGTACTGCATAGCCGTGGCATCGTCACGCGAGCCTAAGCCGTGTTGTTTGTAAAGTTGGTGCGCTTTGTCAACTTCTGCCATGTCCAACTCCAGACCCAAGCCCGGTTTTTTCGGCGCTTGTGCCATGCCGCCTTTGCTTTGCAACGGCTCTTTGGTCAGGCGCTGGCCATCTTGCCAGATCCAATGCGTGTCAATCGCCGTGACCTTGCCCGGCGCGGCTGCACCGACGTGGGTGAACATCGCCAGCGACACGTCAAAATGGTTGTTGGAATGCGAGCCCCAGGTGAGCCCCCAATCGCGACAGGTTTGCGCCACCCGCACCGAGCCGGCCATGGTCCAAAAATGCGGGTCCGCCAGCGGAATATCGACCGATTGCAAGGACAGCGCATGCGTGAGCTGCGGCCAATCCGTCGCAATCATGTTGGTCGCCGTTGGCAGCCCCGTGGCACGGCGGAACTCGGCCATCACTTCCCGGCCCGAAAAGCCGGCTTCTGCGCCGCACGGGTCTTCGGCATAAGCCACTACGCCACGGGCGTCGCGCA
>CBDUEA010000382.1:0-2443 GCA_965365965.1 uncultured Polaromonas sp.
ACCTCAGTGAAACCTCGGTCTTCTAGGCGGTGACGGAAGGTGGCCCATTTGGTTTTGCTGCCAATCAGGCCGATGAACGTCAAATCTGCCTTTTCCCGCTGACGCTTCAGACAGGCGGCGACCACGTCTAAGTCTTCGGCATGGCTAAAACTCATGATCAAGACGCGACTACCAGCGGGCAAATCATTAACAGCGGCCTGCACGGGGTCAGAGTGCTCGCAGCTAACGTTGTCCGGCAATTCGCTGGGAAAGATCTCATCGCGGCTGTCTATCCAATCCACTTGCAGCGGCAAGGTGCCGAGAATGTGAATCAAGGCTTTACCGACATGACCGCCGCCGAACAGCGCAACCGGTTTTAAAAGCTGTTTTATAGGTAAATTATGGCTATAGCCGGCGTATTCATTGAATTGTTTGCTATTTATATCATAGTTAATAACTTCATAACGCAAGACCATCACACCGCCACAACATTGCCCCAAACTGGGCCCTAACACGTAGCGTTTAGTCAAGGGCGTAGACGATGTTACTTTAGCCAAATCAGGCTGACTCAAAAGTTGGCGTGCTGTGGCGATTGCCTCAAACTCCACATGACCGCCGCCAATCGTGCCCATCACGTTGTCTGCAAAAACTGCCATCCAAACGCCTGCTTCACGCGGCACTGAACCTTCGGTTGCTTCGATCGTGACTAATATGCTCTGCATGAGGCTTATGCTAACGCACTCATTCCATTTCTTTGGCACATATTTATGGGAGAGCGCTTTGCTTGTGAAGCTAAGCCATTGAATTAAAGGGATAGTGTCGACAAATTGACGCTGTTGGCATGATTCTTGATAGGTTTCTTGACAGAAATCATGTATACAGTTTCTCTGTATTTGACCCTCTAGCTATCAAGAATTTCAACCAAGCGACAGCCCCTTCAAACACTGATTGTCGTTTGAAGGGGTGTCCCAAAAAGAGTTAAGAGCCTCTATAAGTTGAATAGCTCCAAGGGCTGACCAGCAAGGGAACGTGATAGTGTTCATTTGGGTGTGCAACCCCAAAGTCTAGGCTGACCGAGTTCAAGAAGTTAGGTTCTGGCAATTTCACACCCAGCGACTTGAAATAAGTCGCTACGTCAAAAACCAAGCGGTAAGTTCCTACTTTTAAATTGGAATGATCGAACAAAAGTCCGTCTGGGTTGCGTCCATCAGAATTGAGAATCATCTCTTTTACCAAGGTAGTGCCAACGATATCTGTGCCCTCTTGCTTAGTAGAGTACAGCTTGACAGCCATCCCCGCTGCAGGGCAACCGTTCATGGTATCGAGTACGTGCGTTGAAAGTCCCATATATTTTTCCCAAATCAATAAAAAGTGTATACAATTTTGCCATGCCTTTGGCTAAATTGCAAATCAAAACATAACTCTTTCAAACAACGCGTGTGGCCGCATTTGTTAAGTTTACTGGCAGATATAAATTTGAACGACTGAGACAATACATCATGACTTACGACAACACATTACCTTACCCGCGCGATTTAATTGGCTACAACAATAAAACACCGCATGCGGCATGGCCGAACCAAGCACGCATCGCGTTGCAATTTGTGCTTAATTATGAAGAAGGTGGAGAAAACTCTGTCTTGCATGGCGATACAGTTTGTGAACAATTTTTATCCGAAATGTTCAATGCCAGCGCTTTTCCCGCTCGCCATCAAAGCATGGAGACCATTTATGAATATGGCTCACGCGCTGGTGTATGGCGTATTTTGCGCGAATTTGAGCAACGCAAACTGCCATTAACAGTTTTTGGTGTGAGCATGGCGCTACAACGTCATCCAGATCTAACGGCTGCATTTAAAGAACTGGGCCACGAAATTGCTTGTCACGGCTGGCGCTGGATCACCTACCAAAACTTGGATGAGGCAACTGAGCGTGAGCACATGCGTATTGGTATGGATATCTTGACTGAACTCACTGGCGAGCGACCACTGGGTTGGTATACCGGCCGCGACAGCCCAAATACGCGCCGCTTGGTCGCTGATTACGGCGGCTTTGAATACGACAGTGATTACTACGGCGATGACTTGCCGTTTTGGATGAAAGTGCAAAAAACCGATGGCACTGTAGCGCCGCAACTGATTGTTCCTTACACGCTAGACACCAACGACATGCGTTTTGCTTCTGCACAAGGTTTTGCACAAGGCGATGACTTCTTCACGTACCTGAAGGATAGCTTTGATGTGCTGTATGCAGAAGGTGACCCACAAGGCTTGAACGCCCCAAAAATGATGAGCATTGGCATGCATTGCCGCCTTCTAGGCCGTCCGGGCCGTATGAAATCGTTGCAGAAATTTTTGGACTATGTGCAATCGCACAATCAAGTGTGGATTTGCAAACGCCTGGATATTGCCCAACATTGGAAAAAGGTTCATCCGTTCCAAGCCGTTTGACGTCAGCATTATTC
>CBDUEA010000383.1:0-2425 GCA_965365965.1 uncultured Polaromonas sp.
CACAAACAGGCGGCGCAGCGTGGTGCAGCGCTGGCCGGCGGTGCCCATGGCGGCAAAAGCGATGGCGCGTAACGTCAAATCCAGATCGGCGCTGGGGGTGACGATGGCGGCATTGTTGCCACCCAACTCCAAAATAGCACGTGCAAAGCGTGCGGCCAAACGCGGTGCGACGCTGCGACCCATGGCGGTGGAGCCGGTGGCGGAAAGCACTTTGACGTGCGCGTCGTTGACCAAAACTTCGCCAATGTCGCGTTGGCCAATCAAGAGTTCGAGTAATCCTTCGGGTGCATCTGATGCAGTAATATTGAATTTATTGATAGCACGTGAAGCAATAGCATGGACGGCCAGCGCTGTGAGCGGGGTTTTTTCGGACGGCTTCCAGACCACGGCATTGCCGCAGACCAAGGCGAGGGCGGCGTTCCAAGCCCAGACGGCGACGGGGAAGTTGAAGGCCGAGATCACGCCGCAAACGCCCAGCGGGTGCCACGTTTCCATCATGCGGTGCTGGGCGCGCTCTGTCGCCATCGTCACGCCGTAAAGTTGCCGCGACAAGCCGACCGCAAAGTCGCAAATGTCGATCATCTCCTGCACTTCGCCAGCGCCTTCGCTGGGCGATTTACCGGCTTCCAAGGTCACCAACAAACCCAAATCGGCCTTGGCAGCGCGCAATTCTTCACCCAGCAAGCGCACCAGCTCGCCACGGCGCGGTGCGGGGACGTTGCGCCAAGCGGTAAAGGCGTCGTGCGCGCGGCTGATGGCGTCCGTGGCTTGGCTGGCTGACGTCTCGACCACGCTGGCGATGCGTTCACCCGTCAGGGGTGAAGCCACGACCAAGCTGCCAGCTGTGTGTGCATGTTGCGGAACGCCTAAGCGTTGCAGCAGTTGGGTAACGTCGACGGCCACGCTGGAGAATGGGGAAGAAGGTGATGAAGAGGGCGATGGAGAGGGTAAATTTTGAGGCATGATATGACTTTACCTCAGCTGGCCAATAGTTCAACCAACCGCCTACGTATCTTTAGGTTTCATGCAGTCCATCAGCCAAAGTTTCAGCACCGCTTTTTCACTTATTTTGTCGATGGACGCGACCTTGTGGTCCATCGTGGCGCGGTCTTTGTGGGTCAGCGGTACGGCTTGCTTGCTGGCGAGTGGTTTTGGGGTGCTCACGGGTGCTTGGCTGGCGGTGGCGCGGTTCAAAGGGCGTGCGGTGGTGCTGATGCTACTCAACACGCTGTTGGCCATTCCGTCGGTGGTGATTGGCTTGCTGGTTTACTTGCTGCTGTCGCGCTCCGGGCCATTGGGCAATTTTGGGTGGTTGTTTTCCGTCAAAGCCATGGTCTTGGCGCAAGCATTGTTGGTCTGGCCGATTGTGGCGGCTTTAACGCGGCAACTGGTTGAAGATGCCGACAAACTGCATGGCGAGCAGTTGCAGTCTTTAGGTGCAGGCAGCTGGCTGCGCGCCTTGCTGCATGTGTGGGACGAACGCTTTGCCGTGCTGATGGTGCTGTTGGCGGCGTTCGGCCGCGCGATTGCCGAGGTCGGTGCGGTCATGGTGGTGGGCGGCAACATCGACGGGTTCACACGGGTCATGACCACCGCCATTGCACTGGAAACCAGCAAAGGCGATTTGCCATTGGCCTTGGGCCTGGGTTTGATGCTGATGGCGGTGGTCTTGCTGCTCAATGTCAGTGTGGCCGGCATCCGTGCTTTGGCAGGCTATAAAACCCAGGTGAGTGCGTTGGACAGGGCTGAGGTGGGCGCATGACACCGCTGTTTGAGTTGCAGTCGCTGAGTGTGCGTTTGGGGCAAACCGAGGCGCTGAAAAATATTGATTTGACGATCACTCCAGGCAGCCATGTGGCTTTGATTGGTGCCAATGGCAGTGGCAAAAGCACTTTGCTGCGGGTCTTGCATGGCTTGATTGCGCCCACATCGAAGCCGTTCAGTGGTCAACTCCGCGTCAACCCCGAGGTGCGGCAAGCTATGTTGTTCCAGCGTCCGCACATGCTGCGCATGAGCGTGCTGGCCAATGTGGCGTTGGGTGCATGGCTGGGCGGCTCGACAAAGCCTGGCTGGACGCAGGCTAAAACGCAAGCTTTGGATGCTTTGGAGCGGGTCGGCTTGCGTGCCGAGGCGCGCCGACCTGCACGAGCTTTGTCACAGGGGCAGCAGCAGCGTGTAGCGCTGGCAAGGGCTTGGGTCATGCAGCCCAACGTGCTCTTGTTAGATGAACCCACCGCCAGTATGGACCCGCACGCCAAGCGCGAAGTGGAGCATTTGATGGCTGAGTTTGCGAAACATTCTGGCATGAGTTTGGTGTTTGCCAGTCACAACTTGGGGCAAGTCAAACGCCTCGCGACCCATGTGGCTTATCTGGAGCATGGGCAGTTGCTGGCCTATTTGCCTGTCGCGCAATTTTTTGACCCCA
>CBDUEA010000384.1:0-2413 GCA_965365965.1 uncultured Polaromonas sp.
GTGACGGGCCACGTTGCCTTGGCCAACAGTGCTGTGGTGGACGCTGCCGTGGCCAGTGCGCAAGCTGCTTTTCCTGCTTGGTCTGACACCCCACCGCTACGTCGTGCGCGGGTGATGTTCAAATTTTTGGAGCTGATGAATCTGCACAAAGACACCTTGGCGCACATAATCACGGCAGAGCACGGTAAAGTCTTCACTGATGCACAGGGCGAGGTGGCCCGTGGTATTGAAATTATTGAGTTTGCTTGCGGCATGCCGCAGCTGCTCAAAGGCGACTTCACCGACCAAGTCTCTACGGGCATGGACAACTGGACGCTGCGCCAGCCGTTGGGCGTGTGCGTAGGTATCACGCCATTCAACTTCCCCGTCATGGTGCCGATGTGGATGTTGCCGGTGGCGATTGCGGCTGGCAACACCTTTGTGCTGAAACCCAGCCCGATTGACCCGTCGCCGTCCTTATTCATCGCCGATATGTTGAAGCAAGCCGGTTTGCCAGATGGTGTGTTTAACGTTGTGCAGGGCGACAAAGAGGCGGTCGACGCACTCTTGGTCCACCCCGATGTGAAAGCGGTGAGCTTTGTGGGCTCCACACCGATTGCCAACTACATCTACGAAACTGGCGCGCACCATGGCAAGCGGGTGCAAGCCTTGGGTGGTGCCAAAAACCACATGGTTGTCATGCCAGATGCCGACTTGGAGCAATCGGTCGACGCTCTCATCGGCGCGGCTTACGGCTCCGCCGGAGAGCGATGTATGGCGATTTCAGTTGCGGTGCTGGTGGGTGACGTGGCCGACAAAATCATCCCGATGATTGCGGCGCGCGCCAAAACTCTCAAAATCAAAAATGGCATACATCTGGACGCCGAAATGGGTCCGGTGGTCACCCAAGCGGCTTACGAGCGCATCTCCGGCTACATCACAGCGGGTGAGATGCAGGGCGCCGAGTTGTTGGTTGACGGTCGCAAATTCACCGGCAAAGACGCGGGCGCGGGTTCAGACATTGACGTATCGGCGGGCTTTTGGTTGGGCGGCACGCTGTTTGACAAGGTCACTCCCGACATGCGCATCTACAAAGAAGAAATCTTCGGCCCTGTGCTCAGCTGCGTCCGCGTGCCCGACTTTGCCAGCGCGGTTGATTTGATCAACGCCCACGAGTTTGGCAACGGCGTCAGCTGCTATACCAGCGACGGCAATGTGGCGCGTGAGTTCAGCCGCCGCATCCAAGTCGGCATGGTCGGCATCAATGTGCCGATTCCGGTGCCAATGGCCTGGCATGGTTTTGGGGGCTGGAAAAAGAGCTTGTTTGGCGACATGCATGCCTACGGCGAAGAGGGCGTGCGCTTTTACACCAAGCAAAAATCCATCATGCAGCGCTGGCCGGCCAGTATTGCCAAAGGCGCAGAGTTTGTGATGCCGACGAGCAAGTAATGCCCCCACGCTCGCCACTGCGTGTGCTGCGCGGTCCCCCGAGGGGGCCGTGCCTTGCTTGGGGTGGCTCGGCGCTGCGGCGTCAGACTCTTGTCGCCGCTATCGGGTTTAATACAGCCCATGTCTGAACCTATTTTCGATTACATCATCATTGGCGCCGGTACGGCGGGCTGTCTGTTGGCCAACCGTTTGAGCGCCGATGCCTCTAAACGCGTGCTCTTGATTGAGGCAGGTCGCCGGGATGATTACCACTGGATTCACATTCCTGTCGGTTATTTGTATTGCATTGGCAACCCGCGCACGGATTGGCTTTACAACACCGAGCCTGAGGCGGGGCTGAACGGCCGGCAACTGCGTTACCCACGCGGCAAAACCTTGGGCGGCTGCAGCAGCATCAACGGCATGATTTACATGCGCGGCCAAGCACGTGACTATGACCAGTGGGCGAAGTTGACAGGTGACGACACCTGGACTTGGAAGAACGCCTTGCCCTACTTCAAGCTCCATGAAGACCATTACAAGGGTGCCAACGACTTGCATGGTGCTCGCGGCGTGCCGGCAGAGTTGCTGCCCGCCCATGGCACGCCCTACCAAAAAATACTGCGCCACCGCCAAGCGGGAGGCGAGTGGCGGATTGAAAAACAACGCCTGCGCTGGGATATTTTGGACGCGTTCTCGGAAGCAGCGCAGCAAGCGGGTATTCCGGCGACCGACGACTTCAACCGGGGCGACAACGAAGGCGTCGGTTATTTTGAAGTGAACCAAAAAGCCGGTTGGCGTTGGAACACGGCTAAAGCGTTTTTACGCCCAACTTGTTATGCACGGCCTAATTTTGAAATGTGGACCTCGGCTCAAGTCGCTAAGCTGGTTATTGAGCCTGAGAATCGTCTCGATGGCAGTTCGCCTTTACGCTGCACCGGCGTGCAGGTGTGGACGTGAAAAGAGATGGTGACAGTCGAGTGCACGGGCGAGGTGATTCTGAGCG
>CBDUEA010000385.1:0-2411 GCA_965365965.1 uncultured Polaromonas sp.
CAATTCCTGCTTCGCAAAACGCACGACGGTGACTCCTTTGCGGGCTTGGCGGGTGGAGGGCATGACCAAGTCGCAGTTGTCGAAAGGCGTGATGACAGGTTCGCCGTCGTTATCGCCAATCAAGGTGCCGGCATGGGGGAAGAGTTGGAGGTCTTCAAGGCCTTCTACAAATTTGAAATTCTCGCTTTTAGCGACCACCGCACTTTTAACGTAAAGCGCCTTTTGGCTGGGAGCATCAAGTAAAAACCAAGTGGGTAAGAGGTGTTGCAACAAGGCTTTATCAACCACGCCCGAAGCAGCTAAAAACCGCATACATTGGTCTTGCGCCACGAGACGGCTGGACTCGTCACCATGAAATCCGCACTCAATCAACAGCGAACGGTTATTACAAGCTTCGTCGTCGGGTAGGCCAAAGTAACCAAAATCGCGCATGCGCACGCCATCTGCGTGACCCGCATCCACCACGATGTGCATCGGTGCGCGCAGCTCTTTGGCCAACTCGATGTTACGTGCGTGCGGGCCAGTCAGCAAGAGCGGCGCACCGCGCTCGTGCATGGAGTGCAGATCCAACAACCAATGCGCTTGATCAACAAATGGGCGCAATGCCGCAGCACGCCGACGCTCTTGGGTTGAATCGTCTTGCAAGCACTTATCGCTCCATTGGCGGTTCATGTCTTTGTCGATAAAACGTGAAGCATCGTGGTTAGCGGGGTCAAACCTGTCAAACGCGGCGAGGTTGCAAAAAGCAAGGGTTAAAGTACCCTTCGTAGGGCGTATGCCGGCGTCAAGCAGTCCTTTGAGTGCCCAAGCACCGCAAATTTCATTGCCGTGGACCAAGGCGCTGATCATGACGTGTCGACCCGGTTTGCCGGAGTCGAATTGCCAAACGCCTTCAGTGCCCGTGTTGCCAGCGCGCCAGTTGGTGATGTCTGGGCAGGCGAGAGTGAAACTTAGTGGTTCAGCAAGGTTCATGTTGAATTATTTTTTAAAGTTCACTCTTTGATCTTGGCAAAGTTGACAATTTTTTGGTATTTGGCATCTTCCGTCTTCAAAAAAGTGTCCATATTGACGTTCAAAGCAGAGACAGTAGAGCCTGAGTCTTCCAGCTTTTTACGCAGATCAGGCGATTGCAAAGATTCTGCCAAGGCCTTTTTGAGTTTAGCAACCACTGGTTCAGGTAATTTTGCTGGACCCATCAGAGCGAACCACACGCTAATGTCGATGGCGTTGAGTTTTGCGTTTTCAGCCAATGCTGGAATGTCAGCCGCTACTTTTGAACGTTTTTTCTCTGTCACGCCCAGAGCCACTACACGACCACTTTTGATGTGTGGCAAACCGCTGGAGAGCACAAACACGCCAAAATCAAGGTTGTTGCCAACCAAGTCATTGGCCAGTGGCGCGACGCCACGATAGGGAATGTGCGTCATAAACAAGCCGGCTTGTTCCTTGATCATTTCACCCGCCAAATGCAGCGACGTGCCCACGCCAGAGCTGCCATAACTGTATTTGCCCGGGTTCTTTTTGACCAAACTGAGGAATTCTTCCACCGTTTTGACGCCAGATTTGGCTGAAGCTACCAATACCAAGGGTTGCGAGGCAATCAGACCAATGGGCGTGAAGTCTTTGATTTGGTATTTCACCGCAGACGACACCAAGCGTGCAATAGAAATTTCGTTGTTGGCACCCGCCAGCAGCGTGTAGCCGTCCGCTGGGGCATTGACCACCTTTTGCGCCCCAATCGCGCCGCCCGCGCCGCCGATGTTTTCAATCACCACTGGCACGCCCAGCACCTTAGACATCTCAGCCGCCACGGTGCGTCCGGTCAAATCCGTACTGCCACCCGGTGGGTAAGCAACGACGATGGTAATGGGTTTGGAGGGGTAGTTGTCCGTTTGCGCCATCGCAGGCGATGCACAAAACAGGGTCAAACCGGCGAGTAGGGTGAGCGCTTTGGGTGCAAAATGTTGAATCATGGATGACCTAAAAATGGGGTGGAAAAGGTTAAAAATAGACAGACAATGGTGTTTTCAACTTGAATTATCAAGTTGATGTCGATCTGTATTGTGCCAATAATGCACATTTATGTGCTTTCTAGGCACTTAAAAACCCAAACCTTAATTAAACACAAACTTCAAACAGACGAGATTATGGCGCTCCAAACCTCTTCTGCAAGCGTACTTAAGCGTCGTTTGGGGCGATAAAGCCGCACCTCAAAAGCGACTGCCAAGCGTGCATCGCCCAAAGTAATCAAACGACCTTGTTTACACAAAGTAGCCACCAGTGACCACGGTAGCCAAGCCACGCCTGCACCTTTGAGGGCATACTCTAACAAGGCGTCAATTGAGTCGGTCTCTACCATATGTCGCAAAGCCGGCGTTTGCTGGTTGTTGGCAAGGTGATCGGCCATCAAG
>CBDUEA010000386.1:0-2405 GCA_965365965.1 uncultured Polaromonas sp.
GTGTGGGGCGACTCGCCCCTTCAACGTGTGCAACCACATAACTTTTAGGTCTTTTGGTAATGGCAATCACGGCCTCGCCAGGCTTACCGATGGTGGTGACCACTTTGACCAAAGGCATTTCTTTACCCGTAGAAGTGCCTGACAGGATTTTGATCGCCACATAGACTTCTGCGAAGCGCGTTTGCTCAAAGATATTGAGCTTTTCATCGTTCATCACGCTCACTTCTCTGTCAGTCTCTTCCGAGCCAGCAGCGAGTTTTGCTGCTTTCGCATCCAGCGTATCTCGTGCATATTTGATGGCATATTTACCCACCTCAATGACGTCTCCCACCTGCAGGATCTGGCGTTTGATTTTTTTACCATTGATGAAAGTGCCGTTGGTGCTGTTTAAGTCTTCAATGTAAAACTCGTCGCCGATGGCTTGCAAGGCCGCATGCTCACCGCTCACCGCCAAGTTGTCGACCACAATATCGTTGTATGGACGCCGCCCCAAAGTCATGCGCTCCTTGCTCAGAGGCACGACTTTGATCAAATTCTCATCTAAAGTAACGATAATTTTTGCCATAACACCTTGCTTTTCAAATTGAGCCTCTTGCTCAAAAAAATCGCCCCGCTTAGAACTGAGGCTATGCTGCAGACTGATTGCGCTTTTGCAACCACAGGCCAATCGCCACCACCAACACAGCCCCCAGTATGCCCGCAATGGTAACCGTGTGTTCACTTGCCGCACCAAAATAACCCGCGACGGCAGGGTCCGTCAACAGCATTTCACCAGCCAAGAAACCGAGCAGTGCGGCACCAATGGTAATGATAATCGGAAACCGGCTCATGACTTTGGTTAAAAGCGTGGCACCGAACACAATGAGCGGAATACTGACCAACAAACCCAAGACCAACAAAGGTACATTGCCTTTGGCGGCGGCGGCAACGGCCAAGACATTGTCCAAACTCATCACCAAATCGGCAATCAAAATAGTCCGAATAGCGGCCAGCATGCCATTGATTTGTTTGCCGTGGCCTTCCTCATCGTCACCGCCTTTGAGAAGGTCAACGCCTATGTAAACCAACAAAATAGCACCAATCAGTTTTAAATAGGGAAGTGTTAACAGCTGAATGGCAACAATCGTCAGCAAAATACGCATCACAATCGCGGCAGCACTGCCCCAAAAAATGGCCTTGCTTTGCTGTTCGGGCTTGAGCGTGCGGGCAGCCATGGCGATCACCACCGCGTTATCACCAGACAACACAATATTTGCCAAAACGATGGAGCCAAATGCGCTCCAAAAAATCGGGGAAGCTAAATCTAATCCGAAAAATACCATGGCGACTCCAGTCATTATTTTGTGTATTTGCAAGCTTAGCAAAGAAAAAGCGCTTTCTTGGAAAGCGCTTCTACGTAATTGCCGAACTAGACACGAACGACTTTTTCATAAATCAAGTGCGAATAGGAGCATCCTATCCGAACTTGGTTTGCAAATTAAAGCATTGCTTTTAGCAATTTTGCCATTTCTGACGGGTTGCGTGTGATCTTGAAGCCACATTCTTCCATGATCGCCAGTTTGGCATCCGCCGTGTCTGCACCGCCAGAAATCAAAGCCCCAGCATGACCCATACGTTTGCCAGCGGGTGCTGTCACACCAGCAATAAAGCCCACAATCGGTTTCTTCATGTTGTTTTTGCACCACATAGCCGCTTCGGCTTCATCGGGTCCACCGATTTCGCCGATCATGATGACCGCGTCGGTTTCTGGATCGTCGTTGAAAGCCTTCATCACATCGATGTGCTTCAAACCGTTGATCGGGTCACCACCAATACCAACTGCGCTGGACTGGCCCAGACCGATTTCAGTCAATTGCGCCACCGCTTCATACGTCAAGGTACCAGAGCGGCTCACCACGCCAATGCGACCTTTACGGTGGATGTGGCCTGGCATGATGCCAATTTTGATCTCGTCAGGCGTGATCAAACCTGGGCAGTTCGGGCCGAGCAATAACGTCTTTTTGCCGCCAGCGGCTTCTTTGGCACGCATGCGGTTGCGCACTTCGAGCATGTCACGGACGGGAATGCCTTCGGTGATACAGATGGCCAAATCGAGATCGGCTTCCACAGCTTCCCAAATCGCCGCTGCAGCGCCAGCGGGTGGCACGTAAATCACCGACACGGTGGCGCCTGTTTCTTGCGCGGCTTCTTTGACGCTGGCGTAAATGGGAATGTTAAAAATCGACTCGCCGGCTTTTTTCGGGTTCACACCCGCGACGAAGCATTCTTTGCCGTTGGCGTATTCTTGGCATTTTTCAGTGTGAAACTGACCCGTTTTACCGGTGATACCTTGGGTGATGACGCGTGTGTTTTTATTGATATAGATTGACATGATGTTTCCTTGAGCTAATGGCGCTGCTTTTAAT
>CBDUEA010000387.1:0-2383 GCA_965365965.1 uncultured Polaromonas sp.
TGATGCGCTGGCAAAGGTCATTCCCAATGAGAAGGAACCGCTTCGCCGCAATTTGGAAGTTGTCGCAGACTTGCGTGATGAAGCTATGCATTTTGTGATCAGCGAAGTCCCAAACGATATCCTTTTACTTTTTCAAGCATGTGTCATCAACTATCACAAAAAGCTCAATGAGTGGTTTGACTTGTCGCTGTCAGATCGTGTTTCCGTGGGCATGATGACCATTGTTTACGATCTAAGTCCAGGTAGTTTTGACTTGGGTAGTTCTGCCGTGAAACGGCGCCTTGGCAAGGACGTTGCAGCATATCTGCATCGCGTACAAAAGCAAATTCAGAGCGAATATGGAGAGCTTGACAGTGCTTCTGAATTTTCAATCGGGGTCGAGTACAAGTTAGCGCTGACTAAAAAGCCTGGTGATGCCGACATTGTGTTCAATAGCGGCACGGGCGGTAAATCAGCCATGGTTGTGCAGGTAGCCAAAGACCCAAGCATCAGCCATCCCTTTAGGCAAAAGGAGTTGTTGGTTGCATTGAAGGATGCACTCAATGGACTGGCTGCGGTCACGACTTATGACATTCAGTGTGTCAACAATAAACATGCCGTCAAGAATCGAGCGGAATGGTTCTACAAAGGAAAAGTAGTGGGATCACCATCGCAATACAGCCAAGCATTTATTGATTGGATTATTGAACGTGTAAAGCAGGATTCAGATTTTTTCACCACGACTCGCGAAGCCTCAAAAAAACTATCAAATTAATTCATGCGCCAGCTCGACCTCTTCTCCGCCCTCCAGTCCCGCACCGAAAGCATTGACACCGAATTCAAATCAGCGCGTGGCGGCTTGCCGGGCAGCTTTTGGGAAACCTACAGCGCCATGGCCAATACCCAGGGCGGCACCATCGTGCTGGGCGTGGCGGAAAAACCAGCAGGCCTGGTGTGGGAAGGCGTTACCGATGCGGTACAGCTGCGCACCGTGCTGTGGAACCAATTGAACGACCGCAACAAGATCAGTCGCAACCTGCTGGTCGATGAAGATGTGCGCACGCTGGATGACGAGGGCCGCCAGTTTGTGGTGGTGAGCGTGCCGCGTGCATCGCGCCAGCAGCGCCCGGTGTATGTGGGTAGCAATCCGATGACAGGAACCTACCGCCGGGCAGAGGAAGGCGATTACCACTGCACCGATGACGAAGTGCGACGCATGCTGGCAGACCAGTCCGAAGCGCCCGCGGACGCGCAGGTGCTGGCGCATTTTGGCCAGAGCGACTTTGACCCGGAGACCACCAAGCAATACCGCAACCGCTTTGCCTCACGGGCACCCGACCATCCCTGGCTTCTGCGGGACGATACGGCATTGCTGACCAAGCTGGGGGCGTTGCGACGCGACCGCGCCACGGCCGTGGAAGGCGCGACGGTGGGCGGCTTGCTGATGTTTGGCCGGTTCGAGGCGCTGCGCGATGCGCTGCCGGGCTTTCATGTGGACTATCGCGAGCGCCTGTCGGACGACCCGGCGGTACGCTGGACGGATCGCGTGGTGCCCGACGGCACCTGGGAAAACAATCTGTTCCAGTTTTATGTGCGCGTGATGCAGCGCCTATCAGGCGATTTGAAAATGCCTTTTCAGCTTGATCGAGAGCTCTACCGCAAAGACGACTCTGCGGTGCACGAAGCATTGCGGGAGGCAGTGGTGAATGCGCTGATTCATGCCGACCATCGCGGTCAGGGCGGCGTAGTGATTGAGCGTTATGCCGACCGGATTGAGTTGTCCAACCCAGGCTCCTTGTTGGTATCGCGCGAGCAATTGCTGCAGGGCGGCGTAAGCGAGTGCCGCAACAAGTGTCTGCAACTGATGTTTCAGCTCATGGGCGGGGGTGACAAGGCCGGCTCGGGCATGGACAAAATTCACGCGGGCTGGCGGGCGCAGCACTGGCGCGCACCCCGGCTGGAAGAAACCGTGCAGCCGGGTCGTGTCAAGCTGGTAATGCCCATGGTCAGCCTGATTCCTCCAGAAGTCGAATCAGCTTTGCGAGAACGGTTTGGCGAGTTGTTTACGAGTCTGGACAAGACGGCAGTGCAAGCCGTGGTGACGGCGCAGGTGGAAGGCAGCGTTAACAATGGGCGCTTGCAGGAAATCACGGGTGCGCATTCCAAGGACATCACCGCAGTGCTTCAGGTTTTGGTTCGTGACGGGCTGCTCACTCAACAAAACCAGCGTCGCTGGGCAAGCTACAAGGTTGCGGCGCAGGACTCCCCCCAATCAGGCCGAAACATCGACATTCAAGACGAAAGCTCCCCCCAATTGCATGCCGACTCCCCCCAATTAACCAAAAAATTCCGCCAATTAGACCCATTGGCGGAATCGACAGTTGATTCTTCTGCCCTTTTAGCC
>CBDUEA010000388.1:0-2381 GCA_965365965.1 uncultured Polaromonas sp.
CGCGCTATCTGGTCGTCGATACGATACTGAAGGTTGCACCGTTCTTCGTAAAGCACGGTTTCGAGATCGTGGCGCATTGGAAAGAGGGCTTTCGCGACGGTGCCGACCGAATCGACTTGCGCCTTGTCTTGCTGTAGTGTCGTGGGAGTTGGCAGCACAACTTAAGGCTGCAAAAAAATTCTGAAAAGTAGAGTTGGCGTCATCGCCTGGAGAGCAAGACACGCTTTTGACGGCTTGCAAATGTCTCCTAAAGGCCATAAAGCCTGCTACCTACTCCAAGACAGCAACATAGTGCTGCTTGCGGGGGTGTGCGGTGAAAAAATCATCCCCGGCCGCTTTGCCTTTGCAATGGCGAACCTGAGCAGCCCAAAACAAATCCATGATTTGCACCCAAAGACTTCAGATTTAGCGCCGACAACACAGCAAACCGCCCGGTGGGCAAACGAATCATCTGCCTCGGCAGTATCCACAAACGTGCAAACGGCTTGACCTGCCAGCTATAGGCACCGCCAAAGCTGTTAATGGGCAGGCCTGTTCACTGGAGCGGTCAATACCTTAACTTGCCCTTAAAACCCAAGGCTCGTCGAGGACGCTCTTTTGGTGTTTTTATAGCCTGTCGTTGTGTCTTTTAAAAAATTCTGCTGTACACCTTGAAGAGATGTGGAGCGGGTGAAGGGAATCGAACCCTCGTATGCAGCTTGGGAAGCTGCCGTTCTACCATTGAACTACACCCGCATGCTCTGTGGTCTGGGTGATTCTAAACGTGGCAGGTCGACTGCTGTGTGACCTTGCCAGCAGAAAACGTATCCCTTGCTGAGTGGTTCTACAGGGACTTCCCGTGCAGTCAAGCAGCGTTGGTATTTTTTTTTGGTGAAATTACGGCTGACGTCGACCGATGAGCTTCAAACGAGGAACAGACTGCACATCTACAGACGGGTTTATTGCACATTTGTGCGACCCTAGATACAAACCGCTCAACAGGACTCCATTCAATTTTCGTGTGCCCTGATAGGCCCACAGTCCACTCATCGAGTTTTCCTGTTGCCGGTCTGACCTTGTTCAATGCATCTTCGATTTAACGTCTGGCGGAGAAATTGTTGGGTTGAGGTTCTGGATTTGGCCTTGCAGCCTTGCTCAAGCCGACTCTGGCATCGAAGTCGAGGCATAGACGCTGACATGGTGGGCATCGAAGCGCTTGCCCTTGGCCATGACGGCCCACAATATTCTGGCGTTTTTGTTGGCCAGCGCAACAACCGCTTTTTGCCAGCCGCAGCGCTCTCGCAGGCGCTTTGCCCATTGAGAAATAGGGTCAGCCGGCTCTCGATGGGTCAACACCACGGACTTGGCACCCTGAATCAACAGAGTACGTAAGTAGGTGCTGCCGCGTTTGGTGATGCTGCCCAGGCTGGTTTTGCCACCGCTGGAGTTTTGTCGGGGCGTCAGTCCCAGCCAGGCGCCAAACTGCGCACCGTTCTTGAATTGCTTGAAATCGCCCACCGTAGCGACCACAGCCGAAGCAGTGATGGGGCCAACGCCCCTGAGCTCGGCTGCGCGCTGGACTTGCTCATCATCCTTTTTGTGCGCAGCAATGCGCTGGTCGCACCACTGGAGATGGGTTTCGATCTCCCGCCAGTGCTCCTGTGCGTGTTGCAGCACCAGGCGGGCCATGCCGGCGATATCGTTGCTGGCGTCCTCGATGACTTCGCTCAAATGCTGGCGCAAAACTTCCGGACTTTGTGGAAAAACCACGCCAAACTCGGCCAGCAAGCCACGAATTCGGTTGATACAAGCGGTTCGTTCCTCCTTGAGCCCTTCACGCAGTCGGTGCACGCACAGCATGCCTTGCTGGGCAACCGTCTTGGGCGGCACAAAGTTCATGTGTGGGCGCGAGGCCGCTTCACACACGGCGGCGGCATCGTTGGCGTCATTTTTGCCAGTTCTGCCTTGAATTCGATACGGTGCCACAAACGCAGCGGGAATCATGCGCGCATCCAGGCCACGCTCACGCAGCTTGCGGCACCAGTGGTGGGCGCCGCTGCAGGCTTCCATGGCGACCAAGCAACCGTCGGGCAACTGGGCACACCATTGCATGAATTTATCGCGTTTCAAGGCGCGATTGGTGATCACCTTGTTGGCCGCATCTACCGCATGAACCTGGATGAAATTCTTGGCCAGATCAACGCCAACTCGTTTGATGGTACTCATGGGACCTCTCCTTTCAAAGTGGTTTGTGTCTGACTTTCCAACATGCCAATGTTGGCACTTGACGCCGTTATCAGAAAGTGGGAAGTCCCTTCGTATTCAATTCAGACAAGGAAAACGCAAGTGAAGAAAATATCAAGGGCGCGCTACACGCTCGAATTCAAGCAAGAGGCGATCAG
>CBDUEA010000389.1:0-2371 GCA_965365965.1 uncultured Polaromonas sp.
CCTTTTCCATCTTCATCAGCGTGGGGACAGACACGTCCAGCCGCACAGCCCATGCCCGCAGTGACTGCTTGCGCCGCTTGCGGGCAGTGGTCAGGTCAGCGCCGAGTTTTCGCAGTGCGGCGGTGGCGGCGGGGGGCAGGGGTTCAAGGGCTGAAGCAGGTTTTGGCATAACGCAAAGCTTAACGAATATGTTCTTTTTTTAAATTTTGAATTAACAAAATTTGCTAAAGGTATAAATTTTAAGACGATGCAAATGTTGGTGCTAATCGGGTTGTTGGAGCCCTGCGCGGCCAGTTTTGACTCCCTCGCAAGATTGAAATGCAACGTAAACGGTCATAGATTTGTCTCCTGTGACTGGTGCATTTCGGTTAAAAGCAGGCATTGGATTAAGTGGTTGCATGTCCTGATAGGCGGATTCAATACGCCAAAATTCGCTGTAAAAATTTCGAGGATCGTAATGAACGAAAAAAAGCTTCCAAAGACGACTGAACAGTATCTTCAAGATCAGCTTCTTGCAATCAGACCTGCTGCAAAACTCATGGGCCTGTTCAACCCAAAAATACGCAATAGCTTCAAAGAAGTTGAGAAACAAGCCGCAATAGTGAAAAAAATGTTGAACGATCGAGACCTCTTTGCACACACGTTTACTCCGTTGGGCTGGGTGAACTATGACCGCATGTCCGCGCCTGCTATGGCAGGGGCGTTGGATGGCACTGTCGAGGAAGGAGAAGCGCTGCTGACGGCCCATCATCTAGATGCAAACAGTTTGAGATTTATGAGCTACATGTTCCTAAAACCGCGGTACGAGCCTTGGCAAGCGATTTACGAACGGGCAATTGAGCGCATCGCAGCGAAAGACTACCTATCAACAGTTCCGCTTTTACTCATCATTATTGATGGAATCTGTACCTCGAAGACTGGAAAACACCCTTTCTCAGGAGGCGCAGATGCTCCGGTCTTTGATACCCAAACTTGTGGTCCTGGTGGAATACAGGAAGGGTTTGTAGTCTTGGGTGCAACCCGACGTCGCTTGAGCATGGACGCGATTACTGTTCCTTTTCGCCATGGCATTCTGCATGGACTCAACCCAAACTTTGGCTACGCCACGGTGGCAGCGAAGACAGTGAACCTGCTTCAGGCGACGATTGATTACTTCGACCGACGTCAAAACGAAGAGGAAAGGTTGGCAAAGGCTACCCGTGAACAAGCCCCGGTTGAGTGGAGCGAGCTTGCGCGACAACTGTCTAGCAACGCAGAAACTAGGAAAGCACTGGATTCTTGGAAGCCCCGTATATCGGTGAGCAATCAGTTGGTCGCCTCATCGGAGATGCCATTCACTTTGCTTGAAGGTTCTGCGGAGGGTAAAGCAGCCGAATACATGCAACTTCTTGTCGCTCGCAACTATGGCCGATTGGCACAACTAACAGTCGATTATCCAAACCGCCCTATTGCCTACCGGGCCGGCAGGTTACGCGCTGAGCTTAATGAGCTCAAAGTAACAAATTGGACTATTGTCGGAATAGAAGATCAAACACCTGCCTTGACGCGCGTTCTGGTCGATCTCAAAGTGAAAGTTGGTAATGCAGCAACCAGCCACTCCAAATGGATGCGCCTTATGTACGCAGATGAGAATTTTGAAGCAGTCGTTCAGGGGCTTCCCGGCGGCTCATGGACTGTCATGCCAGATTTAGTCACAGATCTCTGGCTATTGGGCAAACGCTTGGACAAGCCACTGGGCAACACACCGTAATTCGGTAAATGCATCACCTTGGCCGCATTCACTGTCACACCGTCGAACTAGCCGCAAATCCCTTTCTGGCTGGTTATCTGCGCCACTTCCGGAAAACCGCCGCAATCCTTCCGATTTTTATCAAAATGACCAAACAAATGGCCAGTTAAATCAGGAGTATTCCCATGAATGTGTGGCCCGTTCAAGACGCAAAAGCGCGTTTCAGTGAATTTCTCGATGCCTGCTTGGCAGAGGGGCCGCAGATGGTCACGCGCCAAGGAGCTGAAACGGCCGTGCTGGTACCGGCGGCTGAGTGGAAGCGCTTGGACTCGGCGGCCCGGCCCTCACTGAAAGAATTGCTTTTATCGGACATTGCCCGCACCGAGTTTTTGGTGTCGCCGCGTGGTTCTGGTCGTCGGCGGCAGGTCGCGGTGCTTGGAAGCGGTGGTCAGTTTTCTTCAAGGTAAAAGTGATCATTCCTGGATTTACCTTGAAAGCCAGAAGCTGGTTCGGTAGCGCCCGTCTTTCCCGGTCAGCGTACAACCCGCGTCCATCACGCCGTCATGGCCCATGTCGCCCTCGCTTCCCCCGCCTCTTTATGATCCTTGCGTGAAGGAAAAAAATGAACAAACTGACTCTGCA
>CBDUEA010000390.1:0-2364 GCA_965365965.1 uncultured Polaromonas sp.
GGGTGAAAAGCTGCTCACGCAAGCCCTTCGCGCTGAAGGTTTAGAAAAATTACCCGATCTAAGCGCCAACTATGCATTGATTTGGGACAAATTATTGCGTTTTACAGGCAACCGCGATCGCGCTGAACTCATGGCTGATATTGCATTGGGCAAGCGTATCGCCAACATCGTGGCTAAACGTCTGGTTCATTTGCTCACTGAAAGTGGTGAAAAATTAGACGCACTACTCATCACACGCGAACGATTTTTTGCGCATGAAAAAATAACCCAAGGTGCCATTATTCTGGATGGTAGCGAGAACGCTTCCGTTCAGTACGCAACTTGTTGCAGACCTATCCCCGGCGATGCCATTTTGGGTTACCTCGGCCGTGGTGAAGGACTTACCATCCATGTTAACGAATGCTCACTGGTCAAACGTTTGCAGCATAAAGATGCTGAACGCTTCATCACCGTCGAGTGGTCTGACGAACCGACTCGCAACTTTGAAGTGGGCGTGATTGTGACGGTCGTGAACGAGAAAGGTGTTTTGGCCAAAGTTGCGGTCTCTTTATCCAGTTCAGAAGCCGATATTTCTCATGTTGATATGGGCAATGAATATGCCCAAGATGCAACTGACTTACGCTTCATTATTAATGTACGAGATCGCACGCATTTGGAGTTAGCGCTAAAAAACTTGCGTCGCCTACCTACTGTTTTGACGGCAGAACGGATCATTCCAACAAATGGTGGCATGGTGCAGGAGCCCTAGCAACTTGTTCAACAATCATGGCGCTGGGCGCTGAGGGTATTGCACCGCTAAGACCTCAATATCCTGCATCCCAGCAGGCGTATTGAGTCTGACCACATCCCCTACACTCGCTCGCAACAACGCGCGTGCAATGGGTGAAATCCAACTGACCTGCGCCAATAGATTCTCTGCCTCATCAATTCCTAAAATGGTGACCGTATGCTGCAACCCCACTTCATTCTCGTAAGTGACGGTGGCTCCAAAGAAAACCTGCTCTTTTCCAAAATGGATCGACGGATCCGTTACCTCGGCTATTTCTAACCGCTTGGTCAAAAACCGAATGCGTCTGTCAATTTCGCGCAATCGCCTTTTTCCGTAGATATAGTCACCGTTTTCAGAGCGATCTCCATTGCGTGCAGCCCAATGCACACTCTCCACAACCCGCGGCCGCTCATCATCGATGAGCGCAGACCATTCTGCGCGTAATTTTGCGTACCCTTTGGGAGTGATGTAGTTTTTACCGCCTTTCGGCAAGGCGGACATACCAACTTCGTCATCATCGTCTTCGCCGTCTGACTCTTTGGTAAAGGCTTTACTCATAAAAGTACAGTCTTACGGAATATTTGAATGACAGAAACGTTTGTATTAACCCTAATTAAACACTACTGGCTGCCCTTGTCTATCAAATGGGATGTAGTTACTGTGTGCTCCTTGACGAATAGCCTCTTCCATGCGCTGCAAGGGTTTTTCTGCATCATCACTGGAGGGGGACTTTCCCATACTTCCCGACATAGCAGCAACAAATACAATCCGCCATGTCGATTTTTGCTGATCCGCTTCTTCCGCAAGCGCTTTAAAGTCACTCAGTTCGGAAAGAGATTTGTCTACACACATCAACGGGACCAAAGCACCGCCCTCGCCGGCTTCGAACTCTGCACGTTGTTCTGGGGTGCATTCATCTGGTAAATCTACACCGGAAAAAACAAAAAGTAATCGCTGTGGTGCATCTTGCATCCTAGCAGCAGTCAACAAATCATCAAAACTTGAAATATCCATTCCATTACCCAATCATTTCGTTCATAAAACTTTAAGTCTATTTTCATCAATTTTCTGCACTTTTTTGATCAGAATGATGCAAGGTAGTTACAAAATCAACGACTCCAAGTCTATTACCTGTCGTTTTGCGAGATTGTGCAGTGCCTATACTCATAAAACATACTGCAACCTCATGTTCGGTCAACTCAAATAGACTGCGCAGGCTATGCGACTCCATCGCTTTACCACTCGTCAAAGCAGAACCGTATCCTTGTGCCGTAGCAATAAGTAGCATATTTTGCAAAGCACAACCTGCTGAGATTAATCGTTCGTTCAGGTTGATGCTTTGGTCGCCAGATTGTGCATCAACTACAAGTAGCACAAGGAGTGGCGCACGATAAGCTTTTTCACGGGCTCTGCTCACTTCTTCATCGTTGGCTGAACTATCACGCTCTATCAGAGCTGATGCAAATGCCTCCGCAAGATTTTGTCGCTCAGTTGCGGGAACAACAATGAATCGCCAAGGATGCAACTGTCCATGGTCAGGTGCCGTGGAAGCTGACTGGAAAATCATTTCAACCTGAGCCTTGTTGGGACCCGGT
>CBDUEA010000391.1:0-2359 GCA_965365965.1 uncultured Polaromonas sp.
AACAGCCGCGCCTTGACGACCTGCGTGTCGTTGAACACCAGCAGGTCGCCGGGCTCAAGCAGCTCGGGCAGTTCGGCAAAGCGCCGGTCGGCCATCGTGTCGCCCCGGCCATCGAGCAGGCGCGAGCCACTGCGCTCGGCAGCAGGGTGCTGGGCAATGAGTTCTTCGGGGAGCTCAAAGTTAAAGTCGCTAAGGGTGAAGGCGCGTATGGCGCCGGGCAAAAACGTGGGCATAGTGCTTGAGGGGCGGACTTGCCCCGTGCCAAGTTGAATAAAGCTGTCGATTGTCGCAGCCTCATCGCCAGATTTTTTGCAGGCCTAAGTGAGAGCCAGATGGCTATTCATCTGGCTCTCACTTGTTCACTGATTACTTGGTGCCCACTAACGTTGCTTTACCCAGAATGGACGTGCTGTAAGCCGCTTCAAAACTGGCTCTGGTGTGCGCAGTTCCTTGGCTCACGACGGGTGCAGTCGCGGATAGGGAATAGACGGTCAGTTTGTAGGTATGGGGCGGGTTCGGAGGGCAGGGGCCAAAGTATCCCGTCGATATGCCGTTAATTGTTTGCCCGTATGTCGCCCCCGACTGTGCCAACAGATTTTCTCCAGCAGCAATCGTCACCTTGGTGGCAGGAAGGTTGAATGCGGCCCAGTGAACGCATGCATCTATACCTTGGCCGCAAGGAGCAGATTCATCATCCATCACGATGGCCAGCTTGCTTGTGTCTGCGGGCAAATTGGACAGTGACAACTGGGGCGATATATTGCTGCCGCCATTTTGGGTGCAAACCGCTGCGGTCGGTATGGTCTGATTGTTCTGATAAGTGGTGGAGGTCACACTGAACAACCCAACTGCGGCTGTGATGGTGACTTTGACTTCGGCGCTGTTAACTTTGCCATCATTCACAACCAGTTTGGCGACATAAGTACCCGCAGCATCAGCCGTGAAGGTGGGGTTGGCGCTTGTGTCGGCTGTCAGTGCGGCGATGCTGCCTGCAGGCTTGGTGATCAAGGTCCATGCATAGGTCAGGGCATCGCCATTTGCGTCGGAACTGGCGCTGCCGTTCAGCGTCACCAGGCTTCCAGGCAGCACCTTTTGATCGGCACCCGCATTGGCAACTGGTGCCGCATTGCCAACAGTTACCGTTATTTTGACGATCGAGGCGATGCTGTCGAGCTTGCCATCGTTCACGATCAGCGATGCCACATAGTCGCCCGACATATCGGCCTTGAAGGTCGGTTTTTGCGACGTGGGTGCGCTAAGTACGGTTGTGCTGCCGCTCGGCGTGGAGGTGAGAGACCACAGATAAGTTAATGTGTCGCTGTTCGCATCCGAGCTGGCGCTGGCGTCAAGGGTGACGACCGCGCCGGTGAGCAGGTTCTGTGCCTTGCCGGCATCAGCAGCCGGCGCTACATTGACGGGCGGCGTACCGCTGCTGCCAATTAAAGTGCTTTGGAAATGCGCCTTCGCAGCGGCTGCCGAGATAAGTGTTTTGTTGCTTGAGCCAGAATTGGCCAGTAGCGTGTTCACGGTTGTATTGGCAGCAAATGCGCTCGGGCTGACGTCAAAACTGATGTTTGAAGTCGCGGCGGCGGTTGCAGCTGGAGAAATGGAAATGCCATTGGCGGGGTTGCCATCGACATCCAGGCTTTGCAGAAGCACCAGGATGTTGCTGACCATTTGATTGTTGATATCGGTCGTTCTGGCGACATCAAGCGGTGTGATGGTGGCGTTGGCAAAAATGGTTGGAAACTGGATGCGTCCAATGGAAAAGGTGATGTTTTCACCGGTCACATAAGAAAACTCGCCGTTCGCGGTGGTGGTGCCGGATTGCGTGTTCGTCACGTACTCAAGGCCGCTGACTGGACTGTCCAGAAAGACGCCCTTTGAAACAATCGAAGGCCCTGGCGGGTTGGTCTCTGTGGTGCGTCTATCGCTGCTGCTGCTGCCACCTCCGCATGCGCTTAATAGTGCAGCCAGGCATAACCCAGCGATTGGCTGATAAATCTTCATGAAACTCCCTTGAAATCCGTGTTTCGATGGTCTTTGGCTTTCTTGACTGCTTGCCATCCAAAGCAGACTCTTCAACGGTTGCCATCAAAATCGCATGCTGCTAGTGATGGTTGAATAGTGAATGTAACCTGTAAACAATTGATGAAACATAACTTTCAATATGTTTCAATCGGGATTGTTGCCGTATTTTTTGAAGCACTTCAACAACATCACGGCTTATAGAAATTCAGGTGCTTGCCGAGTGTTTGTGTTTCGTACTGCATGTCGCTGGCTGTGGCTGCGAACGTTAGATATCTGCAATGATTGACTTCAACACCAGACCGATTCACAGGCATTGATTTTTAAACGA
>CBDUEA010000392.1:0-2348 GCA_965365965.1 uncultured Polaromonas sp.
TGGTAAGGCTGATTCGTTTTGAATAGCTAGCCTGATTAATGACCACCAAAATGCTTCAGGTTCATCGAAATGATTTACCCATGCTTGAGCTTCAGCAGATTGGCTGCGTAGCGCAGGAAAGCTTTGCTCGTCCACCGCCACTAATATTGGGGTTCCTAGATTTCTTGATGCAACCTCTTTAAGAAGACGAGTTTTTCCAGTTCCCTTTCTCCCTAATATGTAAGTTAAAGGACTTCCTTTGACAAAGAGGCGTTCTACATCAGGAATGTGGATGAATGCACCCTCGTCTTTAGCCCCGGATACCGACAGCGTCGCTGTATTACTGTAGTCCATGGGCGTTCGTTGTTCCGACACTTTCCTTTGAATAGGTAGACCCAAAACTCCTCGCAGTTTATGAAGTGCCGCGATATTGTCACTTTGTAACCTGGACACGTCTGGCAATGTTGCATCAAGCAACGAACGATCTAAATACCAGTCGATCCAATTAAATGCCAATTCTTGAGGGGATAGCTCTTCTTCTTCTTCTTTCTCCTCTCCCTCCTTAAATATCTTTTTTGTTTTGATAGTCTCACAATCCAAAGCATCAGCTAACGTACCAAGAAGCACTTCTCGAGCTGCGGCTTCATGAAGCGGAACAACTGCTTGTGGTTTACGATTTGCGTCGAGAGAAAAACTAACAAAGGCTCCCGCGCTACCGCCAGAGCTAAGGAAGATGGAACTCACTACCCTTCTCATTTCGGATGGGATAGAAATCGTATTTGCGTCAGTTCTTACGAAAACCACCGTAGGCCCAGGAAGCTCGCTTATTAAAGGTAGTACTGATGTAGCGATTCCGGTACGGTGATCCAGCAGAACGAAGTCATACGGCTCGTCCAATTCGGCTAAATTTAGCCGTAAGTTGGATGCGGCTCTCTCGTATATTCGTGTATCCAACGGAGCGGTTGCAACTAATAGCGCAAAATCTAAGTCATGATGCTCATTTCGTGGACGACATGGCAAAACATCGATTCGGCCATTGCTCTGTTGACCTGTATAGGTCGCTGGTATTGGTCGGAATTCACTTGCCCATCCGCAAAGTCCCATCAAAGTCTGCGAAAAGTGGTCAGCGTTCGCGCCAAGTAAGCTGTCAAGCGAAGGCGCTTCAGTATCTGCGTCAATCGCCAAGACACGATAGCCGTCATCCGCCAAAAGCTTTCCAAGTAGTGCCAGGATTGTCGATCGAGCCTGGCCACCTTTATAACCGTAAAAATGTATATATTGTGGTGTACTTGAAATGGTGCGACATTGTGTTAGTGGTTTATTTTCCAGAAACCAATTAACCCAAGAACTGTTGGTTGCGGTGCCAAGCCAACTTGCTTTGTTTTTTGCTTCATCATTAGTAAGCGGGCTGATGATGACCGGTAATCTAGCCATAACCTCATTCAGAAAGTTTGCATTTTCATCAAATGAGTTGGTAAGCGCTGCACCTACCTTCAATATTCTATCTTCATCATTCCACCCCCTGAATTCATCGCTGATAACGTCAATATGTAAGGTCGGCGAGAGAAACACTACACGCACATCTTGCAGCAATGGGGCAGCTGCAGGAAGCTTGGTGAGAGCCTGAAGGTTGTTGATTAGCTTTGAGATTGGCGTCATAGTTGAATTCCCAGAGTTGCCTTGTGCGTTTTAAGATGCAACAGCAAACTGTTGCATGTCTGTGCAAGCGCAACGATAAGTTGTTGTGGTGTCTCATCGACTCCATTCCAGTCTCCCATGAAACGGGCATATCGAGCATGGGGATAGTTATTTGCTCTGACTGAGGTTGGAAGATTATTTTTGTTATTACAAATAATTTGAGTTAAATCAGCGCTTAGTTTGGCCTGGTGCGAATTAAGTTGACTAGCCATATCCGGATATCGGATTGCTACCTGTGTCAGCATTGCTGGTATGTCGTGTCCACTTGTTCCAGCTGCGAACCCTGAGTCCTTTAGCGCCAGTTCAATCGCCACAAGAATCCTGTATGCATCAACTAATGGATTGGTTGGGCCGTTGGGCAGGAATGTCGAAATATTAGTGCGGTAAACCACGACTTACTTCCCCCAAGAATCCTTCAACCCCACCGCCAAATTAAACACCGGCTTCCCCGCTTGGTGGTCTTTGCAATCCGCCACAAAATACCCATGCCGCTCAAACTGGAACTTGTCATCCGCCTTGGCGTTGGCCAATGACGGTTCGACGATGGCGGTCACCACCTTCAAGCTGTTCGGATTCAAGCTCTCGATAAAGTCCTTGCCGCCCGCATCCGGTTGGGCATCCAGAAACAGGCGGTCGTACATGCGCACTTCGGCTTCTATGCCGTCGGCCAC
>CBDUEA010000393.1:0-2345 GCA_965365965.1 uncultured Polaromonas sp.
ATGTGAAAACGACGAATCAGTAGCTCTAATTTATGGATATCCCGTAAACCGTGCAGTGCTATTCAATTCAACTCATTCCTAATAACGAACAATAACCGGAGCTAGCCACATGAAAACCATGATTCAAACCCTTGCCGCCTTGGTCATGTCCTTGCTGATGGGTCAGGCTGGCGCACAGACAGCCGCGGTTCCCGCCTCCGCCGGTAAAACCGCCACAGCTGTATTTGCTGGCGGCTGTTTTTGGTGTGTGGAGGTGGATTTCGAGAAACTACCGGGTGTTATCGCGGCTGAGTCGGGCTATACCGGCGGCAAAACTGCCAACCCAACCTACGAGCAAGTGAGCGCGGGCGGGACTGGACACACCGAGGCGGTTCGGGTCACCTACAACCCTGGCGTTGTGAGCTACACAGTATTGCTAGACTACTTTTGGCATCACATTGATCCGACAGTGAAAGATCGGCAATTTTGCGATATCGGCAACCAATATCGTAGCGCTATCTATTACCAATACGAAGCACAAAAAAATCAGATTGAAGCCAGCAAAGCGGCTCTCTTGAAGTCCGGCGTATTGAAAGAAATTTATACCGAAATCGCACCAGAATCGACCTTTTACCCTGCAGAAGGCTACCACCAAGACTACGCCAAAAAGAATCCGCTGCGCTACAAGTATTACCGCCTGTCTTGCGGCAGAGACGCACGCGTAGCTGAAGTCTGGGGGCGAAAGCAGTGAGCTGTTTCAATGGCTGACAGCACTGCATCCAACAGATGCACTAAAGATCAAATCCAAAAGTGGGTCTGCTCCTACACACTCTTGTTACTTGCGCCGACACAACCCTCTAGGCCCTCGCGATAAGCTTGACACACGTTGAGGTATTCACACCTTTATTTACGTTCAACCAAGCTTATCAAGCCAACTGGAGTCAGATCATGGATACATCATCAAATACCCGCGAAAATTTACACGAACTCCTGAAGGACTTTCACACAGCAATGATGATTGTGCGTTCAAGCGACGCTCATCATCATGGTCGCCCGATGGCTATCGCCAAGCTCGAAGAAAATGCTGACATTTTTTTCATGACAAGTTTCAGCTCGTCAAAAACTCAGGATATTCAAGCTAACCCTACTGTGACGCTGACGTTTCAAAATTCCAGCCAGTTTGTCAGCTTGTCTGGCCGTGCAACGGTCGAACGCGACAGGGCCATGATTGAGTCACTCTGGAAGGAGCCGATGAAAGTGTGGTTCCCGATGGGTAAAGACGACCCGGACATTTGCATCATCCATTTCACCCCTGAAGATGGCGAGTATTGGAACAACGCCGGTGTCCAAGGTCTGAAATACGCTTTTGAAGCGGTCAAAGCCTACGTCAAAGGTGAGACGGTCAAAACGGATGAAATGCAGCACGCCAAAGTGGACTTATAACTTGTATCGCTAATTGCAAATCTGGCGGCTTTGGTGGTCAAAACAGATGTTTGAGCTTGGTTTTAGTTGGGTTCGAAGGTTTATAGGCTAAAATATGTCATTAGCCGGCGTATTTATTCACTAGTTTGCTACTAAATTAATAGTATTAGTGGAAGTAAGCCTCAAAAAATCACACGTCATACATCCTCAATTCATCTATGCAACTCAAGTGGCTTGAAGATTTGATCGCACTAGAGCAGACCCGCAGCTTTAGCCGCGCTGCGGAGTTGCGACACATCACCCACCATGCCTTTGGGCGACGCATCAAGGCGCTGGAGCACTGGGCCGGTACACCGCTGGTAGAGCGTGGCCAAGTACCAGTGAACTTGACATCCGCTGGTGCGCGTCTGCTCGAGGACACCCGAGATGTGATCGTGGGCATTGAACAGGCCCGTGATGCATTGCATGGCGCTGTCGGTCTTGGTGAGCGCATTGTGACTTTGGCGACCGGCCGAACCCTTGCGCGCACGGTCGTAGCAGATTGGATGCGTGACTTGCAACCCATTTTGACCCGCTTGCAAAGCGAAATCCACGTCAAAACGCGCTCTTTGGCCGATACAGCGCAGATGCTTGAGTGCGGCAAAACGGATTTCATGTTGACCTACTACCACCCGCTTTTGTCCATACAAATCAACGCCAAACGCTACACCCATGTTCGTGTTGCGCAAGATCGTTTGGTGCCTGTTTCTAAGTGCGATGCCCATGGTCAAAGCCAATTTAACTTTGATGCTAAAACACCCGTGCCCTATCTGGCTTATGCGCCCTCGTTGGCTTTAGGACGCTTGATGGCCGATCACCTTGCCAACAACCATCAAAAGCCGGCTTTGCGCCATATGGTAGAGACCGACTCAATTGACGCCTTGTTAGAGTATGCCCTCAAAGGT
>CBDUEA010000394.1:0-2344 GCA_965365965.1 uncultured Polaromonas sp.
AAATAAGGACAACGCTGCATGAAATCAGCTTTTCCTCGGCAACATGCGGTTGATCAAGCGATCGCGGTCAATAAATTGGTGCTTGAGTGCTGCACCAATGTGCAAGCCAGCCAGTCCCAACAAGACGAAGGCCGCCAAGCCATGCAACTCCTTGACAGATTTGGCCAATTCTTTGTCGACTGAGACAAAATCTGGCAGTGGAATCACGCCATACAGCACAACGGGGAAGCCCGCCATCGAGGTGTAAGCCCAACCAATCAGCGGCACGGCAAAAAACATGAGGTAGAGCAGGTGATGTGTGGCATAGTAAACGCGGGTTTGCCACGCGGGCATGGCTTGTGCAATGGCTGCAGGCAGCTCGGGTGGGCGGTGCGTGAAGCGCCATATCAGTCGGAACACGGTAAGCGCCAAAAAGGTGATGCCAGCCCATTTGTGGTAGTTGTACAGCTTGAGCCGCAGCGGTGAAAATGGCAAGTCAGACATGTAAAGACCGAGTACAAACATACCCAAAACAGTCAACCCCAGCAACCAATGCAAGACCATAGCCATGCTGGTGTAGCGCTTGGAGCCTGTGTAGATGGCGTCTGCTCTTGATGTAGTAAAGGTCGTCATAGCGTGAAGTATAAAAGCGGGTTTATACAAAAATGTGCAATATAGTTGCATGTATCATTCAAATATATTGAATGAATACCAGAAATGCTTACATAAGCGCTTAAAAAGTGAACGATCTTATTGTTTGATGGCTTCAACCTGAATCAGCAGACGCACCTCTTTTGGAAACCCAAAAATCAATCCATAGTTCAAACCGAATTGGGTGCGGTCAAGCGTTGTCTCAAAATCGCCGCCACAAACCTCGCGTCGGAATAAAGCGCTGTTGTAGCAATTGAAGTTGGTGGCTTTGAGGGTCACCGGTTGGCTCACACCCAAGAGGGTGAAGATGCCGTCAACGGCGGTAACTTTGTTGTCCACAAACTTAAAGTTATCAGAGACAAACTTGGCGGTAGGAAAGGTGGCGGAGTCAAAAAGCGTGAAACCAGTCAAAAACTTGTCAAAAAATGGCACGCCTGTATTGATGGAGCCCGTGAAAATGTCCATCTCTATCTTGCCCGTTTTGGCGTCGCGGTCAAACTCTAACTTACCTTCCTTTTTGTCAAAGCGTCCACGGGTGGTGGATGTTGCAAAGTGCCTGATTTCAAACGTTGCAAAGGTGTGGGTGGGGTCAAATTCATAGCTGGCGGCTCGTGCAAAGGGCGCAGTGGCGATCAGTGTCACAGCTAGAAAGGCGCTGTAGACGAAAGAAAGCCTGATAACACGTTTTAAATGGATTCCGTGGAGCTTGTTCATTCATTGTCCCTTTAATAGTCCCGTCATTCGGCAGCGTTACGCCAAACAGCTACCAACGATTTGGTTTTTTGCCAAAAAGTAGTTCGCTCATCTGACAGCACATCCAAAAAGTCCGACAATCGCTTGGACTTGACCATGGTGTAAATGGTCAAAGCGGTGGTTAGCACAAAAACAATGGTAAAAATCCACAGTTTCCGGCTCAAAGGTGCTTCAGCTTCTGCCAGCAAATTCATACCCAAAAAACCAGTAGTCACCGTGCCGATCAGGCCAAAAATGGTTACCACCGTCAAACGTACGACTGTATTGGCCTGCCGTCGTAGGCTGTCAGCGTCCAAATACTGATTCATGTCGGCAATACGTTCTTTGACTTCAATATACAGCGGATCTAGTCCGAGATGTTTGGCACACATCTGGAACAAAGCACGCACTTGGGCTTGCTCTGAGACCTCGTGAAACCAGTAACGGTTGGTAAAGCGCAGAAAACCCGCAAAGCAGTTGCGGATGGTGCGCTTGAAACGACGCACACTGCCAGCATCGGCGATGTCTAGGTTCTTCAGAGATTCGGCCAAGCGGTCAGAGAACATAAGCAACGCTGCTTTTTGAAAATGCGCAATTAAAAAGAGTAAGAAATGCTGGTGCCTAAATTGCGCTAAAACACCCCGTTCGGCCGAGGTGAAAAAGGGGGTGTTGGCATCACCTACCACCACCAGCGAATGACCCGTGCACAGGTAGCGTGTCTGTGGTGCTGCACCGGCGCTGGTCCAAAAGCGGTCGTAGCAATAGCGTTGCTCAAAATCGCTGAGATATTGCTCAGCAAAGGGCAGTGAGGTAGTTTCGTTGGGCTCAGGCGCACCGGTCACCAGCCCTAGCCGGATATAGTCATGACGACTCAGGGCCTGCGGCTTGTCCAAGGCCAGATACGCCATCAGCGGCATGCGATAGTATTCAATTTGTCGGTAGCGCAGTTGGCCTACCTCGTCGGAATGGTCGCTCACCAGCG
>CBDUEA010000395.1:0-2344 GCA_965365965.1 uncultured Polaromonas sp.
ATGGTAATTCAGTTTTAGTGACTCAATTTTACTGACCACAAGGTAGCTTGCGTAAAAAGCCCGAAGCAAGATTTGGGCTTTTTTTATTCCTTAACCGTATAACCTATATGCCGATCTGTAATGCAGCGCTAAAACCGCTTGAAACGTTGCCTGCTGTATTTGCAATTTGAAGACTGGAGCCATCGCTGAACACACTATCAGTAAATAAGCTTGTTGCAGCTAGGTTTGTTGCACTGTTTGCATAACCAGTACTGGCATAGATGGCAGCAAATTCTTTGCTGGAAAAGGTGAACTGCGAGGTTTTAATGTTGTTGCTGCCATTGGTGGCATCAGCCAGTGTTTTAAATACCTCAATATGCACGTGTGGGTAACGACCCGCTTCACAGCCGGGGAAGATGGTGGTGAAGCTGACGTTACCGCTCAAATCGGTCACCTGTACGCCACGCAAGTAGTTTTCATTGATGATGCTGGGGCTGTACATGGAGTAATTGCCGTCTTGATCGGCATGCCAGAGGTAAACGGCATAACCGCTTGAGCTGGTGCAGCTTTGACTAACGAGTTTGAGATTGATGGTCAGGGGCACGCCTGAGGCGACATTTGAGGTGGTTAAGCTGCCTTTGATGTTGCTGCGCACAATGCCTGACAGCGTCAATGCGTTGACGCCACTGGTGTCCGTGCCGTCTGCTGGGTAGGGACCCGTTATCTCTGAAGGGATGACGCTACAACTGCCATCTAGATTGGTGTTCGTTGTGTTGCCCGTTGTGCTGCTTGCTCCGCTGGCGCTGGCTGTACTGAGCTTGGAGGAGGAAACCACCGTGGTTTGGTTGGTGGTGCCACCAACATTGCATCCAATGAGCGTACCGGGAGCAATAACGGCAACGCCCATGATTTGCAGCAGGCTTCGGCGGTCTGACTTGGCCATACGTTGCTCCCTTATTAACTTGCTTTCATTCTATTAGCTTTTGATCTGAACCCACAATTTGTCCAGCCGTTTTACGCTGACCGGCTGCGGGGTGCGCAGCTCTTGGGCGAAGAAGCTGACGCGCAGCTCTTCCAGCAGCCACCTAAATTCCATCATCCGGTCATCCACCGCGCCTTTGCGTTCTGCGACCAAACGCCAATAGGCTTGCTCAGACGGGCGCAGTTCGGCCAGTTTGGTGGCGTCACGGGCGGGGTCGGCACGGTACTTTTCCAGCCTTGCGGTGATGGCTTTGAGGTAGCGGGTGAAGTGGTGCAACTGGGTGAAAGGGGTGAGCGCGATGAAGCGTTTGGGCATCAGTCGCGCCAGCTGCGCAGCAACGTCTGCGGTCGCCTCGGGAGCATTTTTGGTATCTTTAAGTTTGCGGGCGGCCGTGGCGTACTCTTGCAAAATCGTCGCGACTAGCCGCGCAATTTCACTGGAAATCAACGTCAAGCGACCTCTTCCCTCTTCCAGCCGCTTGGTGAATTCTGCCGCGTTGGTCGGAAGCGGCGCAAGCAAAAAAGCGCGATCGAGCGCTTTGGCGATGATTTGCTCGCGCAGCTCCTCAACCGTGCCGCCGCCCGTGTTGTCTGCACTCCTACCCACTAGCATGTAGGCAGCTGCCATTTTGGTCAAATCGGGGATGTTTTTCTCTAAATACTTGAGCGCGTCTTTGATGTGCAGCGCAAACAGGCGGCGCAGGCCGGCTTGGTGTTTGGCTGCTGCCACGTCAGGCTCGTCAAAAACTTCAATGCTGACAGCGTCTTGCAGGTCAATCAGCGCAGGGAAGCCGATCAGCGTCTGGCCGCCTTTGTTGATTTCCATCAGCTCGGGCAGTTCGCCAAACGTCCATGCGGTGTAACGTTGACCTGCTGGAGAAGCTGATGAATTTGGGGTATTTATAGATTTTTGATTTGCTATATTTTTAGTAGCTGATGAGGCAATTAATACGACGGCTAGAGGCTTATTTAACCCAATATTTTGTGAATTTGAGCTTGCAGAAGCATTTGGCGAGGCCGTTTGAGCCAATTTCAGCCCAGCCAGCGCCTGAAACGCCCCCCGCGCCTTGGCGCCCAGCTCGGCTTTGAGTGCGCCCAGGTTGCGTCCCGTGCCGAGCTGGCGGCCATGCTCGTCCACCACGCGGAAGTTCATGAACAGGTGCGGACTCAGCATGTCCAGCTTGAAGTCGGCGCGCACCACATCGACTTGCGTCGCATCGCGGACTTTTTTGAGCAGTGCTTCGACCAAACCTGTCGCACCGAAAGCTTCAGGCACGTTCAGATCAGCGGCAAAGCGCGCAGCACTCTCTGGCAGTGGCACAAGACGAGAGCGTGGCCGCTGGTGCAGGGACTTGAGCAGTGCTTGGATTTTGTCTTTCAGCAT
>CBDUEA010000396.1:0-2340 GCA_965365965.1 uncultured Polaromonas sp.
CTTCTTGGTACGAGTTGTTGCAGTCTGATGAAGTTCAAAAAAAAGAGCAAACGAGTGAACAAATATGCCGGCTACAGATAAAATTGCCATTATGGAAGGGTTGGTTGGACAGCTTGCCGCCGCATGACGCGTTGGACGCCATTTTTCATGATGGCGACCTGTTGGCACGCTTTGCCAGCGCCGCACCGCCTACGCGCCGTGCCAGTGTGCTGGCCAATTTGAAGGCGCTGCTGACGGCCGCTTTGGACATCAACGCTGCGCGCTATGTGACACCTTATGCTTTTGTACGTGCCTTGAAGTCTGGCCGCAGCGAGAGCAGCCGTGCCGACGAAACCAGCATGGTCGACGCGACCCAAACCGTCGCCGCGCCTGTGCAAAGTGACGAAAACGCGGTGAGATTGCTCACCATCCATGGCGCGAAGGGCTTGGAGGCGGAACTGGTTGTGATCTTGGATACCGATGCCATCCCCACCAAAGCGGCGACCATGAGCGTCTTGGTTGATTGGCCGGGCGAGGCGCCAGTGCCCACCAGCTTCGTTTTTTTAGCCAGTGAAAGCAAACCCGCACCCAGCGTGGTGGACGCATTGGCTGTTGAAAAGACCGCTCGCCAGCGCGAGGAGCTGAATGCTTTGTATGTGGCGATGACCCGTGCCAAGCAGCACTTGGTCATTTCCAGCGTCGCACCGCATATCGACCCGGGTGTGACGTGGTGGCGTAGGTTGGAAAGTGTTGCAACTTTGATCAACGTCTCCGCCAACAACGCTAGCGTTCACATCGAAGCGTCGGAGGCTCAGATCACGCTTTTGGTGCTGCCTGAGCTTACAGAGCATAAAAATACCTTAAATATGGCAGTAGCCGGCGTTTTTATTCATAAGTTAGCTACTAATAATATAGTAAACAAGCAAGGTGAATCGTTTGAATCCATTCAATCGCGTATAGGTCAAGCCATGCACCGCTTGCTGGAGAGAGTGGATGTATTCAATGTGCAAGCTGTCGCCACGGAATTTAGCTTGAGCCAGCCACAGGCCGAGCAAGCAGCGCAGATGGCACAGCACATTCTGGCCGGCGAGGGTGCGTGGGCGTGGGATGCAGCCGTGCTTGATTGGCAAGGCAATGAGCTGGAACTCAGTTCTCAAGGTCAGCTGCTGCGCTTAGACCGCTTGGTGCGCCGTGCCGATACGGGCGAGTGGTGGGTGTTGGACTATAAATCTGAGTCGCAACCACAGCAAAAACCGGAGCTCATGACGCAAATGCGTGGCTATATGGTGGCGGTGCAAGCGTGCTATGTGGGTGAAACGGTGCGGGCTGCGTTTTTGACAGGTGCGGGGAAAATGATTGAGGTTGTAAGTTAAGTCATTGATTTTTTTTGATTATTTTTAACAGTTTAATTTTTTGAAAAGTTTAAGAAAGTTTTTGTGGTTCAAAGTTTAGAAAAAAAACGCGTTGCCATCATCGGTGGCGGCCCTGCGGGTTTGATGGCGGCGCAGGAGGCTGTGGCGGCTGGTTTGCAGGTCGATGTATTTGATGCCATGCCCACGGTGGGTCGCAAATTTTTGTTGGCCGGCAAGGGGGGGCTGAATTTGACGCATTCGGAGGCGTTTGAGCCTTTTGTGTCGCGCTACGGTGCGCGCAGTGCCGTCATAGCAGAGATGCTGAATGTATTTGGCGCGCCACAGGTGCAAGACTGGGCGCATGGCTTGGGCATCGAGACGTTTGTCGGCAGCTCAGGACGCGTGTTCCCCAAAGACATGAAAGCCGCGCCGCTGCTGCGCGCTTGGTTGCACCAACTGCGTGCCCGTGGTGTGCAGTTTCATATGCGGCATAAGTGGTTGGGTTGGGTGGATTCAAAGTCAGCTGAACAAGAACAAACGCATCATTTGCGGTTTTCTACGCCTAATGGAGAGGTGACAGCGCAAGCAGATTCTGTCGTTTTGGCCTTGGGCGGCGGCAGCTGGGCGCGGTTAGGGTCGGACGGTGCTTGGGTGACGGGGTTGAAGGCGAAGGGCGTGGATGTGAAGCCACTGCAGCCATCCAACTGCGGGTTTGATGTGGGGTGGACGCCTTATTTTGCAGAGAAGTTTGCGGGCCAACCGTTTAAAACAGTGGCCATCACTGTGAAATCGGAAGGTGTAGCGACGCTGCCTGAATCTTCAATCCGCTTCAGCAAGCAAGGTGAGTTTGTCGCCACCGCCACAGGTGTGGAGGGCAGTTTGATCTATGCGGCTTCTGCACGCTTGCGGGACGATATTGCAGCTAACGGTCGTGCGACGTTTTACTTAGATTTGATGCCCAGCAAAACGCTGGAGCAGGTTTTGGCTGAGGTGCGACACCCGCGTGGTT
>CBDUEA010000397.1:0-2334 GCA_965365965.1 uncultured Polaromonas sp.
TGAAATTCGTCGCTTTTGAGCGCGCAAAGCAGGGCACGGGTGCGAGCCGCCGTCTGCGTATCTCCGGTCGCACACCGGGTATTATTTATGGCGGTTCTGGCACACCAGAACTCGTTGAACTGGACCACAATGCACTGTGGCATGCTCTGAAAAAAGAAGCATTCCATGCAGGCGTTTTGAACATGGAATTGAACGGCAAAGAAAGCAAAGTATTGCTTCGTGACGTGCAATACCACCCGTTCAAACAATTGGTGTTGCATATCGACTTCCAGCGTGTTGAAGCCGGCCACAAAATCTCCATGAAAGTGCCATTGCACTTCAGCGGTGAGGAGTTGTCGCCAGCCGTCAAAACAGAAAACTGCTTGCTCTCACACGTTCTGAACGAAGTGACCATTTCTTGCCTGCCAGCAGACTTGCCAGAATTCATCGCGGTTGATTTGAGCGAGATGAAAAAGGGTTCTTCTTTGCACCTGAGCAACTTGGTCATGCCTAAAGGCGTGACGGCTGTTGTGAACGGCAAAAACGACCCCGTGATCGTCTCTGTCATCGCTTTGGCTGTGCCAGAAGTGGTTGACCCAGCAGCAGCGCCAGCCGCTGATGCTAAAGGTGGCAAAGCAGCTCCTAAAAAGAAGTAATTTAAGAAGTAATTTAAGAAGTCATTAGATTCATTTCCAATTTCATTTCTCATACTTTTCAAAATAGCTCACCTCGGTGGGCTATTTTTTTGTCTGCATGTTTGCAGAGATAATCTCCTCCATGATCAAACTCTTTGTTGGCCTGGGCAACCCAGGCGCAGATTACGCAGCCACGCGGCACAATGCAGGCTTTTGGTGGATTGATGAACTGGCACGTGAGCTCAAAGTCTCATTGACCATGGACAAAAGCTACCATGGCTACGTGGCACGCACCACGGTGGCTGGACACACCATTTGGTTGCTGCAACCCCAAACTTTCATGAATTTATCAGGCAAATCGGTCGCCGGTTTGGCTCGGTTTTTTAAAATTTCACCTGAAGAGATTTTGGTCGTGCACGATGAGCTGGACATTGCACCTGGCGCCATGAAAATGAAACTGGGTGGCAGCCATGCGGGTCACAACGGCCTGCGCGATATCCATGCGCAACTTGGCAGCGCAGACTATTGGCGTTTGCGCATTGGTGTGGGCCACCCCGGTGTGAAGTCAGAAGTCATCAACTGGGTGCTGAAAAAACCATCCCTTGAGCAACGGCTGTTGATTGACGAAGGCATCACGCGCAGCCTCAAAGCTGTGGTTGATATGGTCAAAGGTGACATGGACAAAGCGACGATGCTGATTCACACCACCAAGCCGCCCAGACCTAAGCTGCCCAAACCAGTGAAACCGGCTGAACCATCAGAATCCGCACCTGAATCAACTCTTTAGCGACTATTAAACGGGTTTATTTAGCTTTTGCCAATTTGTCAGCCTGAAGTTGGCGGTATTTGGTCCACAAAGTCTCATTGCTCTCGACATGTTGCGGGTTCACGGGGATGCAATCGACGGGGCAGACCTCTACGCATTGCGGCGTGTCAAAATGACCGACGCATTCGGTGCATTTGTGCGGGTCGATCTCGTAAATCTCAATGCCCATGTATATCGCATCGTTCGGACACTCCGGTTCGCAAACGTCGCAGTTGATGCATTCATCGGTAATTAAAAGTGCCATATCAAGTTCCTGCCGTTTTATGTGCGACTTGTAACGCAGCAGTGATAGGTGCACTCACCATTTGACCCACATCGCCGCCCAGTTTGCTGATTTCACGCACCAAGGTGCTGCTGATGGGTTGTAGGTCTAGTGAAGGTAGTAAAAAAATAGTTTCTACTTCAGGGCGCAGCTTGCGGTTCATGGCGGCCATTTGCGCTTCGTAGTCAAAGTCAGTCACATTGCGCACACCACGCACCACGGCCATGGCGTTCTGGGTTTTGCAAAAATCCATGATCAAACCATCAAACGGCAAAACCACCACATTAGCTACAGTTTGCATAGCCGCTTTGGCAAGTTCTATACGGGCTTCCAAGGTAAACAGTGTCTTTTTGTGATGTGCGACAGCGACTGCAATAATCAAGGTGTCAAACAAGCCCGCAGCGCGACGTGCAACATCCTCATGACCCAAGGTGAGCGGGTCAAACGTACCAGAATAAACGGCAATGCGTGGCCCTTGACTGGATGCGCTTGATGGTCTGCTAAGTGAGGTCATAGACGCATTATCTCAAACTTGTTTATCCGTTTCTATTTTGCAGTATTTGGATGCAATTGGAACAAGTGGTAGTGCACCATGCCTGCTTTGCCAGATCGGTGTAATTGCAGCCCAAAGG
>CBDUEA010000398.1:0-2329 GCA_965365965.1 uncultured Polaromonas sp.
ACACAGAACAAATACGGGCATGGGCGTATTGGACGTAATAAACCGGGTTGTCGTTGTTTTTAGCCACGGCCAGGTCAACATCAAAGGTGTACTCGGTATCTGGTTTGCGGCTGAGTAAAAAAAAGCGCACAGCGTCTTTGCTGGTCCACTCAATCAAGTCACGTAAGGTCACGTAGGAGCCAGCACGTTTGCTGATTTTGACCTCTTCACCACCCTTGACCACGCGCACCATGGTGTGCAGCACGTAGTCAGGGTAGCCTTGCGGGATGCCTACATCAGCCGCTTGCAAGCCAGCGCGTACGCGGGCAATGGTGCCGTGGTGGTCGGTACCTTGAATATTCACTACCTTGGTATAGCCACGCTCCCACTTGGCAATGTGGTAAGCCACGTCCGGCACAAAATAAGTGTAGCTGCCGTCTTGCTTGCGCATAACGCGGTCTTTATCGTCGCCATAGTCGGTAGACTTGAGCCACAGAGCGCCGTCCAGCTCATAGGTTTTGCCGTTAGCCACGAGTTTGTTAACAGTAGCCTCAACACGGCCGCTGGTGTACAAACTGGACTCTAGGTAATATTCGTCAAACTTCAGGTTGAAGGCTTGCAGGTCTTTGTCTTGCTCATTGCGCAGGTAGGCTACCGCAAACTGCCGAATGGACTCGACATCGTCCACATCACCGCTGGCGGTAAATTCACGGTCGTCGGCCTTGACGGTCTTTTTGGCGAGAAAGTCGTTGGCAATGTCCTGAATGTAGTCGCCGTTGTAAAAGGCTTTGCTGGCGGGGTTGTCGGAGTCCGTGGGCCAACAGTCATCTCCGGGCTTAAAACCCTTGGCGCGCAGCTGGGTGCTATTTGTCAATGTCTGAATCTGCACACCTGCGTCGTTGTAATAGAACTCACGATGTACCTTGTAGCCTTGGCTGCTGAACAGATTGCAAATGGCATCACCCAAAGCGGCTTGTCGTCCATGCCCAACGTGCAAAGGCCCCGTCGGATTGGCGGAAACAAATTCCACCAACATTTGCTTGTCCAAAGCCGCGCGGTTGCCAAAGGCGGTTGCAGCGCTCAATACTTCACGAATGATTTCTTGTTTAGCCGCTGGCTTGAGGCGAATGTTCAAAAAACCGGGACCCGCAATGTCGATAGACTCCACCCATTGCACAAAATGCGCTGATTTTAGAAGCGCTTCTTTTAAAGTTCTTGCAAGCTGGTTCGGGTTTGTGCCTAACGGCTTAGCCAATTGCATGGCTGCTGTCGACGCATAGTCGCCGTGCGAGGCGACTTTGGGGGACTCAAAGGCGGCTTTAGCACCAGCGCCTGGGAGTAAGTTGTCAAGCTCTGCGGCCAAAGCCGTGAGCAAATCTTGTTTGATTGAAAGCATGCAGGGATTTTAAGGCTCGGTGAATGGGCGGTGAACGGGCCAAGAATAGAAAAACTCGCTAAGTCAAGGACTTGGCGAGCAGGTTTGTCGATTGGGAGGGGTGAATTGGGCTAAGTCGGCTCTTAAAACGGTTATACGGAACTTTTTGTGTAAACAACTAAATTCTGTAAGTAATCTCTTATGAAGATTGTCCACCATCAAAGAACTATGCAATTTTCATGTAAATAAAACTGTCAAATATGGATAGATGTTTACACTTTATCTGCTTGATTCAAAAAAATGAAAAATGAAAAAAGTGAAAAGCGAAGCAAATTTTTACTTCGACAACTTTGGTTTCAGCAATTACTGTCTATTACCGAAAAAACGGTACATCAATGATAGCGCTTATTTTGTGATTTCCAAAATCTAAAGTCTTGTCTGTTTGGACTTGACCTGCTTTACAGGTCAAAGCAAAAAGATTCACCTTGAAACGAGATAAGGCATATCGAAGCCACGCTACTTAATTGTGTTCATGCATTTAGACAAGAAATCAAGGTGAAGGTACGGATAAATAAGGGTTAACGATATGTTTAATATTGTTGACATTATGTCAATCATCAATAAAATTAAGGCATATTAACCAAAGCGGAGTTATGGATGTCTTCTCTTTCTCGTATTCCTGAACGCAGACAAAATATTCGATCGTTGATAGAGCCGGTTTCCGTTGGGGTTGTAGGTGTGTCAGCCTCGGATCCGAGTTCATGGGGGCATCGTGTGGTTCGTGTACTCCTAGATGGTGGCTTTGGGGGGGATGTTTTCGTGGTTCATCCGCGAACGTCTTTTCCAGGGGTGGAAACCGTCTCGTCACTAAGTCAAAAACCCAAAACAGATCTTGTAGTCATCTGTGTGCCGGCCAAATTGGTTCTAGGTGTTGTGCGTGAGGCACGGGAATCTGGAGCGCGTGCAGTAATCGTC
>CBDUEA010000399.1:0-2329 GCA_965365965.1 uncultured Polaromonas sp.
GTGCCAAAACAGAACACCAAATTCAAAGTCGTTTGAAAGAAATATAGACATGTTTACCAAAATCCTCATTGCCAACCGTGGCGAAATCGCTTGCCGTGTGATCCAGACTGCCCGAAAAATGGGCATCAAAACCGTGGCGGTTTACTCGGACGCCGACAAAGAAGCACGCCACGTGTCGCTGGCAGACGAAGCCGTCAACATCGGCCCTGCACCCAGCCGCGAGAGCTACTTGGTGGTCGATAAAATCATTGCCGCTTGCAAAGCCACGGGGGCACAAGCGGTGCATCCGGGCTACGGTTTTTTGTCTGAAAACGCAGGTTTTGCGAAACGCGTCGAAGAAGAAGGCATCATTTTCATTGGCCCTAAGCACCACTCGATTGCTGCGATGGGCGACAAAATTGAATCAAAAAAACTGGCGGGAAAAGCCGGTGTGAACTGCATCCCTGGTGTGAATGACGCGATTGAAACACCTGAAAAAGCGGTTGAGATTGCCAAAGGTATTGGCTACCCAGTCATGATCAAAGCTTCTGCGGGCGGCGGTGGCAAGGGCTTGCGGGTGGCGTTCAACGACAAAGAAGCGTTTGAAGGCTTCACCAGCTGCCGCAACGAAGCGCGCAACAGCTTCGGTGACGACCGCGTCTTTATCGAGAAGTTTGTCGAGGAGCCACGTCATATCGAGATTCAACTCATTGGCGACAGCTTTGGTAACGTGATTTACCTGAATGAGCGCGAGTGTTCCATCCAGCGTCGGCATCAAAAGGTGATTGAAGAAGCGCCTAGCCCGTTCATCAGCGACGCCACTCGAAAAGCGATGGGCGAGCAGGCCGTGCAACTGGCCAAGGCCGTGAATTACCAAAGTGCTGGCACGGTTGAGTTTGTGGTCGGTAAAGACCAGAGCTTTTACTTCTTAGAAATGAACACCCGATTGCAGGTGGAGCACCCGGTGACCGAGTGCATTACTGGGCTGGATTTGGTCGAGCTGATGATTCGTGTCGCTGCGGGCGAAAAGTTGCCCTTGACACAAGCCGAAGTGAAGCGCGATGGTTGGGCGATAGAGTGCCGCATCAACGCCGAAGACCCGTTCCGTAACTTTTTGCCGTCGACCGGTCGTTTAGTGCGTTTTGTACCCCCTACGCAAACGATGTTTCAAGCCAATGTGAATGACTGGTACGGCGTACGGGTCGATACCGGTGTGCAAGATGGTGGCGAGATTCCGATGTTTTACGATTCGATGATTTGCAAACTCATCGTTCATGGCAAAGACCGTTTGGATGCGATTGCCAAAATGCGTGAAGCGCTGAATAGTTTTGTGATTCGCGGCGTCAGCAGCAATATCCCGTTCCAGGCCGCTTTGTTGGCGCATCCGAAGTTTGTGGCGGGAGATTTCAACACCGGCTTCATCGCTGAAAATTACGCCCACGGCTTTAAAGCCGAGGACGTGCCGCATGAAGATGCAGACTTTCTAATCGCCTTGGCGGCCTTTGTGCGTCGCAAGTCCAGAGAGCGTACAACAACGATCACGGGGCAATTGCCAGGGTACAGCGTGCAAGCAGGGAGCGACTACGCGGTGATTACCTTGGGCGAAGCTGGCAAAAATACCTACACGGCGGTTCATGTGACTGAATTTGTGGGTGAAACCGGTTCGGTTCAAATAAACATCAAAGACCGCAGTTACAAAATTTGTAGCACCTCGCGTTTGAATGATATTGTGATTGACGGTACGGTCAACGGTAAACCGTTTGTTGCCCAAGTAGAGCGCGGCGCGAACAAAAATCCACTGGCGCTGCGTGTGCAACACAATGGCACCAAGATAGATGCGATGGTGGTGTCGCCGCGTATGGCCGAGTTACACGCCATGATGCCGCACAAAGCCGCACCGGATATGAGCCGCTTTGTCTTGTCGCCCATGCCTGGTTTGTTGGTGGATGTGGCGGGTTAAGTCGGGCAAAAAGTTCAAGCTGGTGAGCGCGTGGCGGTAATTGAAGCCATGAAGATGGAAAACGTGCTATTTGCTGCAGCCGATGGCGTGGTTGGTAAGGTGCTGGCATCGAAAGGGGAATCATTGACAGTCGACCAACCCATTGTGGAGTTTGTCGCATGACTGCCAATACATCCTATCAATCCCGCCAACGTCCGTTCACCGTTTTAGGCATTCAACAAATCGCCATTGGTGCGCCCAGCAAAGACAAGCTGCGTACTTTGTGGGTGGATATGTTGGGCTTGGAGGTGACGGGCAACTTTGTCTCTGAGCGTGAAAACGTTGATGAAGATATTTGCGCTATCGGCAGTGGGCCCTTCAAAGTCGAGGTTGATTTGATGCAGCCCTTTG
>CBDUEA010000400.1:0-2328 GCA_965365965.1 uncultured Polaromonas sp.
CTACGATGTTGCCCACCAAGACTGTCAGTGAATGAGTGGATGAATTGCCATACAAAACAGAAATTTGATCTGGCGCACCGCCAGCGCCGTCGACGATTTGAATCGGAGTGAAATTAAAGGCGACTGCTTTACCCCCAATGGTTTCTGATACAGCGCAGCCCAATTTAAAGCTCCCGGTAGTGGTTTGTGTTGAATTGGCCGACCCAAAGCCCACTCCAGCCTGCCGAAGGTCGCGCTCCAGGTTGTAGGCGGCCAGGGTTCCCGAAATTTGGGCATCGTTTTTTGAACTCGACGTGCGTTGTCGGCTCTCCCAATTGACATACACCTGAGTAACAGCCAACAGGACAACCAGCCCGACCGCCAGCCCCACCATGAGTTCGATCAGCGTAAAGCCCCGGCTACGTGCGAAGGAAGTGTTTTTCATGGCGTTAATTGATATAAGCGCGCATCACGTGCTGCCGGGGAACTGCGTCAGCGCTGCTTTGCCAACACAGCCGAATCGTGACTTCATTGTTGTTGGCTGCGTTGAATTGGATTTGCTGCATGGCTGCGGTCGCACCGGGCATGCGCGTGGCTGCGTTGGCAACCGTAGCAGGTGGAACGATGGCGCCATCCTTCACTTTGCCCACCCAGGCTGTCACGGCAGGGTCAGTGGACGCTGTCCCCGTAAACTCACAGTTGGCCCCGTCGGGCAGGTGCTGAAGAGCGGTCAGTGACGTGGCCAGGGTGGCGGCTGAGGTTCTGTTTGCGCTGATCCAGATGGTGTCCATCATCTGGGATATCAGGGTCGCCGCTTGTGTTCGGTACTCGTTATCGGACTGGCTGGTGACGGTTTTGGCCGCAACACCTATCAACCCCAACACGCCCAGCATGAAGAGCAACGCGGCTACCAGCGCTTCAATAAGAACGACACCTTGTTGTTGTTGTTTTAAACGCATGGTTTTTCTTTAATCACAGCCACGACGGTCGCCAGCAGGCCGCCCAGACTCGCAAAACCGCGACTGTCCGCCCAGCGATACCAGCACGTACACGCATCGTTTGGCACTGGTCGTGTCACACGTCAAGTTCATGGGATGGGCGAACTCCACCTTCACCGCAGTAGACGGCGCGCTTAGCGAGCCAAGCCCATTAAAAGTCAGCGTGGTGACGGCAGCGTCACCGGCATCGACAGCTTTAACATTAATAGCTGTTGCACCACCTTCAGCGGCAATTTTGGAAGCAATCAACTGACTTGTAACTGGTCGGCCCGGCACATGGACGGCCCAGTTTTTGCCCTCGTTTGTCAACGTCAAGGAACCCGAATTGGTGCCGTCAGGGACGTCGTCAGTCAGGAAAAAATTCACCGGCTCATTGCTGCGTATCGCCTCGGCACGCGCTGTTTGAATACCTGAATAAAAATTTTCCGCGACGTTCCGGACTTTGGTGTTTGCAACGAATTCGTTAAACGAAGGCGCACCCACTGCCAGAAGGATGGCCAGCACAGAGATGGTGACCATCAGCTCTACCAGTGTGAAGCCACGGGAAGGCGTTGACATGTTCAGCAGCTCCCGTCTTTCTTCAATGACCAACAAGTAGCAGCCTTAGGCCCCCATCCTGTAGGCAGTGCAACAGTCGTTTTGGTGGTTTTAGCCGCCGCAAAGGAAAGGTCATATGAAAACCCAGCCATCGCACCCGTTCCTATAGCCAATATGCGATATGCAGCCTGAGTTTTTGTTGGGCAAGTAAATGTGAAATATGCTGTTGCAACCGGAGCCGGAACCACAGAGCCTGCAGCGCAAACACCGACGTAGGTTCGTCGATCCTGAAAGTGCTGCTCCATACCAACTTGCATGCCGGACAGTGTTGAGACAGCGTCCACAATACGGCCTCGCAGCACATAGTCCTGGTAAGACGGTATAGCAATAGCGGCAAGAATGCCTATGATCGCCACGGTGATCATGAGCTCTATCAGAGTAAAACCATGTTGCTTACTTTTTGGCATACCTCCTCCTTCTTTACTACTTGTTGAAACTTAATGTTACTTGATATCAATTCGGGCGACCTCCGTTAATCTGACAAACGGCTTATTTTCAGAACGGACGGCGTTCATTCAGGCGTGCTGGATCAAGGTTGCAGTGGCGCGCATCAGATATAACAAAATCTATTACACCGAGGCGGTGATCGACGTTGTACGAGCGCATAAAGTCAGCTGCCCGTGTCCGCTGCAAGGGCTGTGGGCGGCTGTAAAACCAAATTTTGCTCTCAAATAAATAGCGCTTTGCGCCCGTTTTACGGGCATAAGAGGCCTATTTCACCTGATTATCTACATGCCTCAGACACGGATCCTTG
>CBDUEA010000401.1:0-2320 GCA_965365965.1 uncultured Polaromonas sp.
CTGCGGCAAGCTTTGAGCCAAGGTTTGCTCGGCAGTTTGCGTCAAAACAGCATCCGCAGTTATGTCGCTGGCGCCGTAGCACATGCCGGTGTCAGTCAGCGGCTGAGCGTGGCGAGCTAACCAGAGCTTCATGTGTTTAGCGCAATAAAAGAAAATTCAACCATCAAGCTACAAAATGAATGTCAAGCCAAGGTAAAACGCCACTTCGCAAATTTGCTGGGTTGCGCCCAAGCAGTCGCCCGTAAAGCCTTGCAAACGTTTGGCAAAGAGCCGCCACATGTACAAAAAGGCGACCAGTGTGGCAATCAATGGCGGTATTAAATATGTATCAAAGTATTCAATAAATACGCCGGCTAGAGCCAAAAATAACCATAAAAAAGCAACAATCAGGCTGCTAGCCGTGATTTGGTCGGCTAAAGGCTTGGATTTGCTACCCGCAACATCTCCCACATGCGGCAGCAGGCGGATAAGCAACAGCGGAAATGTGCGCGATGTGACGTGCGCTGCAAAAATACCCAAACACATCACCACCGGGTTGGCTGCGCCAATCAAGGCCAACAAGGACACCTTGGTCAGCAGCACCAGCGTGACCGCTATCGCCCCGAAAGCGCCGACGCGAGAGTCTTTCATGATCTCCAACGCCCGCTCGCGGTTTTGGCTACCCCCCAAACCGTCGGCAATATCAGCCAAGCCGTCCTCATGAAAAGCACCGGTCAACATGACGCTGAACACGGTGCTCAGCGCAGCAGCGACCAAGGGTGACAAAACAGCGCCTGGCCCTTCCGTCGGCAAAAAAATCAACAATAAAAACGTCAAACCAGCCACCAGCGCCCCAACCAGCCACCCGACGCCCGGAAAATGCGCCGCACTGGCGCGCAACATCTCAGGGCTGTAGCCCACCCACGCCGCCAGCCTCCCCGTTACTGGAATGCGGGTGAAGAATTGGATGGCGAGAAGGTAATGTTTGATGAATTGGCGGATGAAATCCATAAGACAAGAATTTACACGCTTTTTTCAGACACACCAGCGGACTCAAAACTCGCCATATCGCGCAGCACCGTGCAAGCCGCTTGCAACAAAGGCCAAGCCAAGGCAGCGCCTGAGCCCTCACCCAGACGCAATTCCATGTCTAACAGCGGCTGAGCATGCAGCTGCGCCAGCATCAGGCTATGGCCACGCTCACCCGAGCGGTGCGCAAACACGCAGCGCTGCAAGACCAACGGCTGCAGGGCCTGGGCAACCACGACCACCGCTGTGGTGATGAAACCGTCCACCACAATCACGCGGCGCTCTGCAGCTGCCTGCAGCACCGCACCCAGCATGGTGGCCAGCTCGAAGCCACCGAAGGCGGCCATCACCTCCAGCGGGGCAGTTGCCGTCGCATGCAAAGCCAACACCTCGCTCAGCACCGCTATTTTGTGGTCAATGCCCGCGCCGTCCAAACCTGTGCCTGCGCCGGTGCAATCAGCAATATCCAAACCACATAAACGCGACAAGATCAAAGAAGCTGCTGAGGTGTTGCCAATGCCCATTTCTCCCAGCAACACGGCATTACCGGGTAGATTTTTTACAATGGCCATGCCGTTTTCAAACGCTTGCTGGCATTGGGCTGCGGTCATGGCGGCGCCAATCGACGAGTCTGCCGTTCCGTTGGCGATTTTGAAGGTGAGTAAACCTGCACGAGGCGTTTTGAACGCATCTAAAAAGTCGTGATTGACCCCGCAATCCACCACATTCAAAGCAATGTTGTTCGCCTTGGCCAGCACGCTGACGCATGCGCCGCCGGCGAGGAAGTTTTCAACCATTTGCCAAGTCACATCACTCGGGAAAGCGGAGACACCGCGTGCCGTCAAGCCGTGGTCACCGGCAAACACCAGCATCTGCGCTTGCTCGAGCTGCGGTGATTCCGTACCCAAAATCTGCCCAAGCTGTAAGGCCAAAGCTTCGAGTTGACCGAGCGAACCCCTTGGCTTGGTTTTGTTGTCAATCTTGTGTTGTAGCTTGGCTGTCAGTGCGGCGTTGCTGATGTCTTGTAGGGTTGGCAGATTTGGGGATGTGAAAGTTGTCATCAATTTTGTACCAATGCGTTTAAGAAATTTTTCTCATAATGTTGACCAATGTAATTAGCCAAGCCGTCAAAAACTGAATCCAGTGTCGGCACGGCAGCACCAAACAAGGCTTGCAACACGGCGGGGTCTTCAAACATGCCGTGCAGATAAACCCCCAGCACATTGCCGGCTTGGTTTTGCCCCCCCAGCGCATCCGGTAAAACCGCCACGGCCACATCACCTGCTTTGACCATGGCGGGGTGCTGCACGGT
>CBDUEA010000402.1:0-2290 GCA_965365965.1 uncultured Polaromonas sp.
GCCGCACAAGATGCAGCACGCCAGATTCGCGAGCGCTTGGCCGCCTGCATGGCAGGACTTCACGGTGGTAAGGCCGAAGACGTGAGCTTCGCCAACGATCAAGTTGTGGTCAATGGCATAACCCTGCCGTTCAGCGCCGTTGTGGCTCAGTGCTACCTTGACAGGGTGCAACTCTGGTCCGATGGCTTTTACGCCACACCGGGTCTGAGTTGGGACAAAGACAAGATGTTCGGTCGCCCGTTTTACTACTTTGCCTATGGCGCGGCGGTGAGCGAAGTGATCATTGATACGCTGACCGGTGAGTGGAAATTGCTGCGCACCGACATCCTGCACGATGCCGGAAAGTCGCTCAATCCAGCCATCGACATCGGGCAGATTGAAGGTGCCTTCATTCAAGGCATGGGCTGGTTGACAACGGAAGAGCTGGTTTGGCACCCGACCAGCGGCAAACTGACGACGCATGCACCCAGCACCTACAAAATCCCAACCGCCAACGATTGCCCACCGATCTTTAATTGCCAATTGTTCGAGGGTCAGAACGTTGAAGACAGCATTCACCGCAGCAAGGCCGTTGGCGAGCCACCGTTGCTGCTGCCGTTCTCGGTGTTTTTTGCGATTCGCGATGCCATCTCATCGGTCGCCGCACACAAGATCGATCCGCCACTGACTGCGCCGGCCACCAGTGAGGCCATTCTTCGCGCGATTACTGCGGTGCAAGCAGCGGTCTGAAAGATGTGGAGGCGTGTCGCGGCGCTTTATGCTGCTGGCGAAAACATATCCACCCGGTCCGTGATGATGCCATCCGTACCCAGTGCCAGCAGCCGTTGTGCCGCCCAATCATCGTTGACGGTGTAGCTCAAGCACCTGAAACCAGCGCTTTTGGCCTGCGTCACGGTTGATGTGTCCCATAAGGCGTGGTTGCAGACGATGGCGCGGCATTCTAGGTGCAGGGCGGTTTCTAGCCAACCGTTCCACAAGGTATCGAGCAGCAAGCCGCGTGGCAGCTGTGGGGCACTGCTTCTTGCGCCCTCAAGCGATTCAGGGCGGAAGGAGGTCAGCAAAGGTGGAATCGTGGCATCTTTCCAAAGTCGCGCTGCATGTTCGGCGACCACTTCCCCAGTCTTTTGCTCCAAACCGGGTGTGGGCTTGATTTCAATATTGAGGAAGTAGTCGTTTTTTAAACAAAATTGCGCAATGTTGCCGAGGGTTGGCAACGGTTCGCCCGCAAAGGTACGTGAGTGCCAGCTGCCAGCATCGAGTTGCGAAAGCGCTCCCCAAGTTTCCTCACCCGCCGTGCCTTTGCCAGACGTGGTTCGGTTTAAGCTGTCATCATGCAGCAAAAACGGCACGCCGTCGCTGCTTAACTTCACATCGCACTCAAACATACGGTAGCCGTGGCTGGCACCTAGACGGAAGGCGGCGAGGGTGTTTTCCGGGGCGAGTTTGCCAGCACCACGGTGGGCAATCCAGCGGGGGTAAGGCCAATGAGGTGTTGCCCCCACGCTTGCCACTGCGTGTGCTGCGCTGCCCCCCGAGGGGTCGCTCACGCCTTTTGGCTGCCCGGCAGCGTTCAGGTGACTCATGTTGGCAGTCGCTTACCAGTTGCCGCGTCAAACTGATGCAGCTTGTCCGCTCGTGCTGTGGCGTAGATGGTGCTGCCCAAGGCGGGAGAAGGCTGGTTTTCATCGATACGGATGATGACCCGCTCGTCGTTCAACAGGGCATACACCAAGCGTTCTGCGCCCAACAGTTCAATCGCCTCGACCTTGAGCGTCCAGCTGTTGGCAGAGTTGGCGCTGATATCCAAATGTTCAGGTCGAATGCCTAAAATTTGACCTGCCACAGCGCCTGGTGCGTTTTTCAGCAAATTCATCGGTGGTGAGCCCATGAAGCTGGCGACAAAAGTACTGGCTGGGCGGTTGTAGACCTCTTCGGGCGTGCCAAATTGCTCCATCACGCCGCCGTTCATCACCATCATGCGTTGCGCCAAGGTCATGGCTTCAACTTGGTCATGCGTCACAAACAGTGAGGTAATACCCAACTCGCGGTGCAGTTTTTGAATCTCCAAGCGGGTTTGCGCACGCAGTTTGGCATCTAGGTTAGACAGCGGCTCGTCAAACAAAAACACCTGCGGCTGGCGCACAATGGCGCGTCCCATCGCCACACGTTGGCGTTGGCCGCCCGAAAGTTTGATGCCGCGTTCCCCAACAAGTGTTTCAAACTTTTCTGGAAATCCGTTTACGAAGTCGAGCGCATTGGCTTGTTTGGCTGCTTTAAGAATCTCTTCTTC
>CBDUEA010000403.1:0-2288 GCA_965365965.1 uncultured Polaromonas sp.
GCTCTGACTTGGTGGTGTTGGCGATGGTCAACCAAGGTGCTGAAGTCGTAGCGGATGGCAATATCCATGTCTATGCACCCCTGCGGGGCAAAGCCATGGCGGGTGCCAGCGGCAATGTGCATGCGCGCCTTTTTTCGACCTGCTTGGAGCCAGAGTTGCTCTCCATCGCCGGCATTTACCGTACCAGCGAGAAGCCCCTGTCAGCCAATGTACATGGCAAAGCCGCGCAAGTGCGCTTGAGCAATGACGGTGAAGACAAGCTGCTTATTGAAGCTTTAAAGTCGTGATTTGTTCGTGATGAATTCGTAATTTTTATGTGTGTTTGTAATTTGAAAGTGTCTGACCTATGGCAAAAATAATTGTAGTGACCTCTGGCAAAGGAGGGGTTGGCAAAACAACCACCAGCGCCAGTTTTGCAACCGGTCTGGCGTTACGTGGACACAAAACAGCGGTGATTGACTTTGACGTTGGACTGCGTAATCTTGATTTGATCATGGGCTGTGAGCGCCGTGTGGTGTATGACCTGATCAACGTCGTTCAAGGTGAAGCCAACTTGAACCAAGCACTCATCAAAGACAAGCAATGCGACAACCTTTTCGTACTCGCGGCCTCCCAAACGCGCGACAAAGAAGCGCTGACGCAAACCGGCGTTGAAAAAGTATTGACCGATTTGGCCGAGATGGGCTTTGAATACATCGTCTGCGACTCACCTGCCGGCATTGAGACGGGCGCGATGATGGCAATGTATTTTGCTGACGAAGCCTTGGTGGTGACCAACCCTGAAGTGTCTTCCGTCCGCGATTCAGACCGGATTTTAGGCATGCTCGCGAGCAAAACAAAACGGGCGATTGAGGGTTTGGACCCGATCAAAGAACACTTGCTGATCACCCGCTATAACCCAGCACGCGTGAACCAAGGCCAAATGCTGTCCTTGGAAGACATCCAAGATATTTTGCGCATCAAACTGATTGGTGTGATTCCAGAGAGCGAGTCGGTCTTGCAAGCATCCAACCAAGGCTTGCCCGCTGTGCACATGCACGGCAGCGATGTGTCAGAAGCCTACAAAGACGTGATTGATCGTTTTTTAGGCATCGACAAACCCATGCGCTTCACAGAAGCCCCCAAGCAGGGACTTCTGAAGCGTCTCTTTGGGGGGAAATAAAGCCATGTCATTTCTGTCTTTTTTCTTAGGCGAAAAAAAGAAAACCGCTAGTGTCGCCAAAGAGCGTCTACAAATTATTTTGGCGCATGAGCGCAGTGGCCGTCACGCCGCTGAGCCTGATTACCTGCCTGATTTGCAGCGCGAATTGATTGCCGTGATCAGCAAGTACATCAAAATTGATCCCGCCGACATCAAAGTTAACCTGGAACGTCAAGACAACTTGGATGTGTTGGAAGTCAAAATCGAGTTGCCGGACAAGCGCTAAATAACGTTTACCTTGTTCAAATAAATGATAGCAAACTATTAAATCAATACGCCGGCTATCATTAAAAAAGCTGCTAAAAATTAAGCTTTCGTCTGCTTCACGATTTTTGCACCCGTCAGCTTCTCTTGCGCGGTGACGAGGCTTGGTACAAAGTTTTTACCTTCGCCCAGATTGGACGCCATGACCAAGCTTTGGTGCACTGCGCCGCCCACGACCGAGGGCACATTGACCATTTCCGCCAAGTGGTTGTAGTACCGCAAATCTTTGCGGGCATTGTCGAGTTCAAACTTCAAACCCTTCAAGTCACCATTCAAGGTTTTGGCCATGGCTTGGAACAAACCGTTGTTCATCGCACCGACCGATACCACATTCACCAGCTGCTGCACATCCACACCGGCTTTGGCGCCGACCGCAAAAGCTTCTGCGGTAGCCGTGCAGACCGCCTGCGAGACAAAATTATTCAGCAGTTTGATGATGTGACCAGCCCCTGGGCCGCCAACATGGAATATATTTTCGCAATAAGCTTGCAGTACGGGTTTGACTTGTTCAAACACCTCAGGCGTTGCACCCACCATGGTATTGAGCTTGCCCAGCTCCGCCTCCACTGGCGTACGTGTGAGCGGGGCATCCACAAAAACTGCCGCTTTTTGCGCACACAAAGCCGCCAAACGCTGGGACGATTCTGGCTCGCTGGTTGAGGTGTCGATCACCACCAACCCCGCTTTCGCATTCGACAACACGCCTTGCGCACCGGTCAGCACAGTCTCCACTTGGGGTGAGCCGGTGACGCAAATAATCACGGCATCGCACTGACCCAGCGCTGCGTTGGTATCTACGCGCTTCGCGCCCGCACCAATCAAG
>CBDUEA010000404.1:0-2286 GCA_965365965.1 uncultured Polaromonas sp.
GTAAAACACAGCTTGTTCAAACTGGTTGAAGTACTCGTGAACCACCGAGATTTGCAATTCTTCGCGCGAGCCAAAGTGCGCAAACACGCCAGACTTGCTCATCTGCGCCACTTCAGCCACCACGCCGATGCTCAAACCCTCCAGCCCCAATTGTGTCGCCAAGCCCATGGCGGCTTCCACAATCGTCGCCTTGGTTTGCTGCCCTTTGAGCATGGCGCGGCTGTCCGAGCCCGCGCTTGCGGCTGAACTGACCGTCGGACTGGTTTTACGCGTTGGCGATTTGGCTACAGAACTCATGCTAACTCCGTCTAAATCTGTTGTTTAAATAAAAACGAACGGTCGTGCTATTTTGCAGCATTGTATGACACTTGGGTGACATGTGCCATGTTTAGAGCCAAGCGCCTAAGTAAGGCGAGGGATATCCCTAGAGATTGGGATATGAGTGCGGAAGAGGGGGGATTGAAAGATGAGATTTGCTACTTAAAACATAGCAAATTACTGAATAAATACGCCGGCTAGCGTAGAAAATGGTTAGTTTTAACGGTTATTTATCAATTTAACCGTCAAAAACAGGCCAAAAGCCGGCGTTTATAGCTGGGCTGCTGGATGAAACCTTGATCAGCTAGCCTTTGTCACAGCCATGTGCTCAACCTTCTGGTCCAGCAGCACTTCGGGCTCTTGCGCTTCTTGCCACGATTCGTTGTTTAAGCCGGCTTGTAGGCGTTCGGTGTCCAAGTCGCCCGTCCACTTGGCAACCACCAAAGTTGCAACGCCGTTGCCGACCAAGTTGGTCAGAGCCCGGGCTTCGGACATGAAGCGGTCGATACCCAAAATCAGGGCCAAACCAGCCACCGGTACAGTGCCAACAGCTGACAAAGTGGCTGCCAAGACAATAAAACCACTGCCCGTGATGCCCGCTGCGCCTTTGGAAGTCAGCAGCAGCACGGCCAGCAAGGTGATTTCTTGCATCAAGGTCATGGGCGTGTTGGTGGCTTGGGCAATGAAGACGGCGGCCATGGTCAGGTAAATCGAGGTACCATCTAAATTGAAGGAGTAGCCGGTCGGAATCACCAAACCCACCACCGACTTGCGTGCGCCCAGATTTTCCATCTTCTCCATCATGCGTGGCAAAACGGACTCTGAGGACGAGGTGCCCAACACAATCAGCAGCTCTTCTTTGATGTACTTGATGAATTTCCAGATGCTAAAACCGTGAAACCTGGCAATCGTGCCCAACACACCAAAAATGAAAATCAAACAAGTAGCGTAAAACGTCGCCATCAGCATGCCCAATGACAACAAAGAGCCCAAGCCGTATTTGCCAATAGTGAAGGCCATCGCACCAAACGCGCCAATCGGGGCCACTTTCATGATGATGCCGACGATGTCGAACAAGACGTGAGACAGCTTCTCAATAAAGTCAAACACCATGGTGCCGCGTCCGCCAAACCGGTGCAGTGCAAAGCCAAACAACACAGAAAACAGCAACACTTGCAAAATTTCGCCTTTGGCAAACGCATCCACCACCGTGCTGGGGATGATGCCCATCAAAAACTCCGTCGTGCTTGCCATCTTGCCTGGGCCGGTGTAGGCGGCAATGCCTTTGGTGTCCAGCGTGGCGGCGTTGATGTTCATGCCTTTACCCGGCTCGACCAGATTCACAATGATCAAGCCCACAATCAGCGCCAAGGTGCTGACAATTTCAAAGTACAGCAGCGCCAAGCCCCCCGTTTTGCCGACCTTTTTCATGTCCTCCATGCCCGCAATACCGACGACCACTGTGCAAAAGATGATGGGTGCAATGATCATTTTGATCAGTTTGATAAAGCCATCACCCAGCGGCTTCATGTCTGCGCCAACTTGAGGGTAAAAATGCCCCAAGAGCACGCCAATCACCACAGCAAACAAAACTTGCAAATAGAGTGAGCGGTAAAAAGGACGTTTTGCTAGAGCTGTTGTCATGCTTGTCTCCCCTTGTTTTTTGGTCCACGGTTCGCCACCATGAATCTTTTTAAAAGAAGTACAAATTTTCAAGGACTGTTGACTGGCTGACAATTGTGGATTTCCACATTAGCAAAACCAGTGCTCACGCACAAGGGTAGTTGCGAAAATCAAGAGCTGAAAAGGACTAAGCCACCAACGCCAGCGCGGCCCAATCCCCCACTTGGTCACCCAAACCCGCTGGCACCAGATCACAGCCGTCGGTCAAAGTGGGGCATTTACCTTTGATGGCGGCTTGCAGCTTGGGCAGTAGGACGTCGCGGTTATGCCAAAAGACGCTACCAC
>CBDUEA010000405.1:0-2283 GCA_965365965.1 uncultured Polaromonas sp.
CGTCTTCACCTTCGAGTTCGGGAAACACCACGCCAAAGCCGTTTTCCCACAGCGCATCGGCCGAGATCAACAACGCGTCTTGCGGCTCAAACAGCACGATGGAGTGCGGATCGTGCCCCGGCGCGGCGTGCACTTGCCACGGGCGCTCGCCCCGCAGCACTTCGGTGCCGGGCAGCAGGGCAATGTGTTCATGGCATTTGTCGGCAGTCTCTGTGCGACGTGGATCGATGCAGATAAGTTTGGCACCATCGCGCTTGGCCGCTTGGGCATAACGCCAAAAGTGCAAATTGCTACCAATCGAGTTGCTGCCCCAAATGATGATGAGTTTGGACTGTGCAAAAAACTCGACTTTCATACCCACTTTGCCGCCCAGCGTGTAGGCTAAGCCTTCACCACCAGCCGTCGAACAAATAGAGCGATGCAGTTTGGAGGCACCTAATTTGTTGAAAAACCGGCTCGCCATGGCTTCACTTTGCACCAAACCCATCGTCCCCGCATAGCTGTAAGGGACAATAGCTTCTGGGTTCTTGGCGGCGATGGTGGTTAAACGCGCGGCAATATCTGACAAAGCAACCTCCCAACTGACCGCCTCAAAACGCCCCAAACCTTTGGGACCGATGCGTTTGAGTGGTTTCAGTATGAGTTCGGCATGGTAGGTGCGCTCGGTGTAGCGGGACACCTTGGTACATAACACACCATCGGTGTGGGGGTGCGCTGGGTTGCCTTGCACTTTGACCGCAACACCATCGACCACCGTGGTCAAGAGCGCACAAGTGTCTGGGCAGTCATGTGGGCAGGCGCCACGAACAATGGTGGAAACAATCTCAGTAATCATGGCCTTATTTTAGGGTTTTATGCTAAAACCCGCCTAAAAATGGCCTCTTAATCTGCGCGTAATGCCGCTTTGAGAGCCTCACCAATCTCTGGCTTGCCAGCAAATGGATTGGTTGGGTTGCGAATTTGCACAATATCTTCTAGGCGCGTTTGCACCGAAGCCAAGGCTTTGGGGTGGCTGTAGATGTAAAACTGGTCGTTTGCTACGGCATCAAACACCTTTTGTGCCACATCGGCTGCGCTTACTTTGCCTGAGCCTACCGCTTTGTCGCTCATGGCTTGTCCAATGAGTTGGCTCTTGGTGGGTTTGGCATCGCTGTTGGCAAACTCGCCCGGCTTGTTGCGATGGCTTTGCGAGATACCCGTTGCCACAAAGAAGGGACACAGCACGGAGGCACTGATTTGATCAGTCACCAACTTCAAATCTTGGTACAAAGTCTCTGACAATGCCACCACCGCATGTTTGCTGACGTTGTAGACACCCATGTTGGGCGCATTCAAAAGCCCGGCCATACTGGCAGTGTTGACGATATGACCTTGATAGGCGGGGTCTTTTTTAGCCGCTTCCAGCATCATAGGGACAAACACCCTAACGCCATGCGCCACGCCCATGACGTTGACACCCAAGACCCATTCCCAGTCTTTCAGCGTTGTTTCCCAAATCAAACCACCTGCGCCTACGCCAGCGTTGTTGAATACAAAATGTGGTGCCCCTAATTTGGCAAACACGGCTTGCCCCATGGCTTCCACTTCGTTAGCTTTGGAAATATCCAAACAAAACGACATCACGTGACCACCGAATTTTGCAGTCTCCGCCTGAATTTCAACCGTGGCCTTGTCCAAGGCGTCTTGTTGGACGTCAACCAAGACCAAGTTCATCCCCAATTTAGCGCCAATACGGGCACATTCCAGTCCAAAACCTGAGCCAGCACCGGTTAACACGGCAGTTTTATGGTTGAAATCAGTGATCATGCAAACTTTCTAAATATGCAGTTTAAGAGTAGAAGTATCTTGTTGAAATTCAATTAAACAGTTACTTTTTTCATCACATACCCTATGCGAGGAAAATGCACATGAACCACCCCAGCTCGCTCATCGACACGGCGCAGGGTGTAGTGCATACGGGTCGCAGCAATCAGTTCGCCCTCTGTCGGTTCTGGACCAAATGCGTCGCTGGCAATACTGACCAGACTCCCCAAAGGGATGCCATGGTCGTCTTGAAAAATACTATTTATGTGGTCATTTTTGATGATAGCTGGCGTATTTATTGCACATTCAGCTATTGAATCTATAGCGTTTGATTTTGTCATGGTGCCATGTCCTATCGCAGCCATGCGGTCCATCCATGCCAAAACCCCAGGCGTGTCATCAAAAATACCTGCCATCACAGACGTGCGATGGCGGGTAAACCACAGTGGATGGTAGGCAGAAAAGTCGGCAATACAAGGT
>CBDUEA010000406.1:0-2282 GCA_965365965.1 uncultured Polaromonas sp.
TAGACCAGCACCGCTCCGTCATAACGCTTGACGCTGGCAATGTCCGATGCACTCGGGTCGTCTTGCGTAGGCACTTCATCTATGGCCCAGGCAACGTTTGTCAATAAACAACTCAACAGTAAGCCCACCAACCAGTGAAGACTTCTTGACCCTGTTTTATAAAATTGGAGGTTCATTATTTTCACCTTGTTTTTTGTTGCCGTTGTTTTAACAATCACCCAATCGCTTGGCAACCAACTGCGTTTTCACAACACTGTTGCCCATGTCGTGCTGAATCACATTCATGGTGATATTGAACGAGTCTGCGTTGATCACGCCCTTGCCTTCACCGGTTGTTTTCGGGTTGCTACAGGTGTATTTGATAGCAATGTTGCTGCCATCACGCTGCACAACAGGCGGCGTACAACCCTCTGCACCCTTTTGATTCACATAAGCATTGTTGGAGTCAACATCTTTTTGTGTCACGCACTGCTTGAACGAGATAGGCACTTTCATGCCAAACATTTCTGCCGTTGCGGTGTAGTCGTATTGGCCGGGTTTGATGTTTTGGGCCTGCACGGAAAAGGCAAAGAACAGTATGATTCCAAATAGTAGTGAGATGCGATTTTTCATGAATTCAATAGGTATATGTTCTTCGAAACTGAGGAGTCACCGCTGCAAGAGCTACACGGCTTTGGCTAAAATACGATTCTTTACACTTCGTAGCAGCTACGATACATTCATATGAATGAAAACTGACCCAAGCGACATCATTTTTAAACTGTACGAAGCGGTTGGACATGACGAGGCTTGGGATAAAGTCATCCAAACCCTGTGCCAACATCTGGATGCCAACATTGGCATGCTGGTCATTTCGGGTCAGGGCCAAAGAGATCGGAGCTTTTACGCGGCCTATAACCATCGGGAAGTTGTGGCGCGCGCCTATTCTGACCACTGGTGGCAGCACGATATCTGGCTGCAGACGGGGTTAACGAAAGGTTTGTTTCGCAAGGGAAACATCTTGATTGGCACGGAGCATGTCGATACCAACACCCTCAAACGCACTGCTTTTTATACTGAATTTTTAAGCACCATGCCGGCAGAGCATTTGTTGGTTGCCGTTATGTCTGATGGTTCTGACCCTTCGGCAGCACCCCCGATGACCTTGAGCTTTTTCCGGCCACCGGGCGCTGTGGGGTTTGCGCAAGCGGATAAAGTGGCATTAGGACTGCTTTACCCGCACATCCATCGGGCTTTTGAACTGCACTGGGAATGGCGCAATATGCGCGAGCAGCTGGCTATTTTTCATACCAGTTTGGACAACATGGATTTTGGCGTCATGTTCATTGATGCGGCGCGCCGCGTGAGGCACGCCAACCGTGCCGCCAAAGCTTTGTCTGCCTGCATTTTGCAACCGCATTTACCCACCACCGGTGCTGTGGCAGAGATGATTGACGGCGCAGCACTGGGCAAAGGTGGCTCTACCGTGGTCGAGCATCCACAAATCATGCTGTTGGCATTGCCGGTATCTGCCCCTGTGCGCAACCCAGCGGGTGAAACGCGAGCGTCTGTGATGCTGCTGTTGGTCGACCCGCAAAACCGACCGGAAGCCGCCGCCACGTTTTTAAGCAGCGCGTTTGCTTTAAGCAAAGCAGAATCGCGCATTTTGCCGCTGTTGTTGCAAGGCCGTTCACCTTCAGAGATCGCCCTTGCGCTTGATCTGAAGCTGCCCACCGTGCGCAGCCAGTTGTCCGCCATTTTTGCGAAAACCGGCACTTCCCGACAACAAGAGCTTATTCGGCTCTTGGGTGCTGTACCGCCTTGTGCGCAACATACAATGGCTGCTTCATCAGCTTAATTTACTATAATAAATATAGCTAAATATTGATCAAATACGCCGGCTACAGACTTATTGATCCTTACATCGGTGGTGTAAACCCGTTTTTACCAGCGACGATACGCATTGCGGTAGGTTTGCCGTCCCGCAGTTCGGCAGTGACGATGAGTTTGGCGCCCAGCACCAGCAGACTGTTGTCACCCGGTTTAAACGTGACGATAGGCGCACCCGCTGCAACGGTGAGTGTTTTTTCACCGTCTTTGTATTTGAGCTTCAGGGTTTTCCCATCGCTGGACACCATAAGTTGGTCCACGGTGGCGTTGGTCATGGTGCTTTGCGGTTGCAGGTCAAACGGATGGTGTCCCTCACCCACGCCACGCATGGCTTCTGGGAAGACCAGCACTTCCAGCGCTTTGAGCGTGCCATCGCTCTGCGGCATGGCGGCGCTGCCGATGTAGCTGCCGGC
>CBDUEA010000407.1:0-2267 GCA_965365965.1 uncultured Polaromonas sp.
TCCCGAAGAAACCCGCTCGCCCGCCGTGCTGCGCCGCGCCTGGCTGCACGCCAGCGAGCGGGCCGTTCCGAGGCTTAAAGCGGCCTGAGCGAATCGTTAGAGCTGAAACGCCAACGGGCGCAAGGAACTATCTTTTTGATAGCTGCTTGCGCCCGTAGTCATTGCGCTAAAGCCCTATTTGGCTCGAAAATTCAAGCACAAGCCCTATCTGCGTCGGCTGCAACGCGCGACAAGCCGGCGTGAGCCCTGCGGCCGTCAAGTCGGCGAAGGTGCGCGCAAGGCCACATTGAGCTGGTCCACCACCTCGGCCCAATCGGCATCTTCGCGCCACTCTTCACGCAAAAACGCCGCCTGGGCTGGCGTCCAGAACGCCGCATCAGCCAGGGTAATCTCCCCCGCCAAAGGGGAATGCTGGCGCAAGAAGGCTTCGATTTCAAGGCTGCTGGTGGGCAAGCCCAGCTGAGCGAACAGTTCAGAAAATCGATGGAATGTCTTGTCCATGGCGTGGGTCTCCTGGGTTGGAAATAGGGTCGGTCGGTTTCTTGCAGTATCGGCCTGAAAACCGCCTGTTGGTGTTTCGATGACGATGGTGAATACTTATCCATCAACTGTCACAGTCAGCGCTCAAGAGCAAGACACCTATGCAGGCGATGCAAACTAGCACCATGAGCACCCGCATCTGTTTCACAAGGTTCTTATGATCGTCCGGGATGTGACAGCTAGCCCCGCTTTTTTCGTCTGACCACAGCTTTTCTCCGAGTCACCTCAGTTAATACTACGAGGTAGAAATTAGCCGTTGTGCTAACCCACGTCCGAATCGTCGACATGGATTTTCATATACCCAATACAGTATCTGCGAGAAAATCAGAGTAAATCCTACACACAACAAGGCAAACCAAAAACCAGACAGTGAATTCCGAAAACTATTTAAAACTAACGGCGCAGCGTTGTGGAACAGATAGACACCATAACTCAGGTTACCCAATGTTGATGCAACGGCTACAAGCCAAATGGCAGGCCGATTAATCCAACCCACCCAAGCCGTTACGATTAACGAAAACGAAAACGCTGCCATTAACTGCATATTTCCTCTCAAGAAGGAAGACTTCTCAATTCCAGCATCCCCGAGAGCCACGAATACTGACGCCAACACCAGCCAACTTATTAGCCCTATTGTTGATAATACAATTCGCATGCCTATGCTTGGGGAACGACCGACCACCCACCAAGCAATCGCACCAAACAGAAACTCGACCATCAATCCCGGCAAATGCACACTGCTGATAGCGACGATATTCACGACCGGGAATGGAGGGGTAAACCAAGCGATGGCAAAATGCGTAACAATAGCTATTAACGTGATCACTAGAAGTGGGCGTAAAGTACCGGTAAAAAATGCCAAAATAGGTAGAACAAGATAGAACTCCACTTCCGGCGGCAAACTCCAGAAAGCTGGATTGAAGTGGAACGCAATTTCACGCGAATCCAATGTATGCAAAAACAACACATGTTTTAGCAAATATTCGGCCGATAGGTTTGGCTGCCACCGTAGCGATGCGTACATTATTAACGCAACCACATACAACGGATAAATTCTAAAAAAACGTCGCACTAAGTAAGCCGCGATCCCAATCTGCCGGCCGAAAAAATAAGGTGCAAAAACAAAACCACTGAGAACAAAGAAGAGGTCAACTCCCGTATATGCGAATTTTAATAGCCCTGGATCTACGCCCATTACTTCGTAATAATGAGCAAACACAACCAGCAGAGCAGCCAGCCCTCTAAGCAATTCAATTGACCAGTCATTCTGGACACTGTGGCCTGATAAAACTGGTTCAGCGTTAAAGTCCTTAAACCGAGGACTCGTAAAATAAGGTAACTTAAGCAACATGCTTCTAAGTGTATCTTCTAACTACCAGTCATCTCATGGAAATGTTTTCTCCAGCTCTTGTAGTTTTTCGACACCCATGTAATGACGTAATAGATTGACCCGAGAATCAATGCGCAACAGGAACAGTGAAACGGAATAACTACCCCTACTTTCCCCGAACCCGCCCCGAAACGCCAACGGCTGTTTAAAGTAACAAACCGTCCTCAAAGCTTCGGTATGCCATCCATGCGCTCATCTCTTTCATCACGCACTGCATCTGCTCAAGCTCCTCGCCCAGAGGCTTGCCTTCCTGAACCTGCACGCCCGCGCCAGCCGTGCGGCGGCACAAGCGCCCTGTGCCAAAATCCCGGCCCAACGCCTTCACCCGACATTCACC
>CBDUEA010000408.1:0-2264 GCA_965365965.1 uncultured Polaromonas sp.
ACCTACGGGTCGGCGTCAAAGTGTTGCAAGAAAGTATTTCACGCGCTGGAGGCTCGGTTGAAGGTGGCTTAAAACACTATGTTGGAGCAGCCAACATGGTCGGCGACGGTGGCTACGGAGCCAAAGTAATTGCCGAATACTCACGCCTACACCAAGTCGCAACGGGCAAACCAGCGCCGTTGTCAATCTCCTCATTGCGGGCAAATGCCAGCCCAACGCCATCTAACGGGCCTTCTGCTGCTCCTATTGAGCAGCCCAGCATTGTGCCAACAGTGGCTCCTGTAGCCCCAACAGTTGCTAATGGTAACGAAAAAATCGCTCTTTTGACACAACCAGCGCCGACTTTGCTACACTAAGACTGTACGCAACTGGCGATAGGCTCAGCGTCTCCTCAGGTTTTACCTTTGGGGACGTTTTGCTGATGTGGGTTCTTTTCGCGGTTCTTTCGGCTTTTTAGACCAACTGCAACAACCACTGGGGAGCGTGCCGCAGGTGATGGAGAAGCGCTTTCAGCTTCATCTCACTTGTGTTCAGCCGTTCGCCTGGGCAGTTCCTTTTACAAGTCGCATCGATAAGCCGCATCGCTTGTCTATTGAAGCTTGTCAGGAACAATCGCCTATCACTATTCATGAATGGACTGACACCATGTACGACCGCAATATTCTTGTTGAACAAACCGATCCGGAGCTGTACGCAGCTATTTTGGCGGAGAACGCCCGCCAAGAACACCACATTGAGTTGATTGCCAGCGAAAACTATGCCTCTCCCGCCGTCATGGCCGCACAAGGCAGCCAAATGACCAACAAATATGCCGAAGGCTACCCAGGTCGCCGCTATTACGGTGGCTGTGAACACGTTGACGTCGCAGAACTGTTGGCCATTGACCGTGTGAAGAAAATTTTTGGCGCAGAAGCAGCCAACGTACAACCGCATTGCGGTGCGTCTGCTAACGAAGCCGTCTTTTTGGCATTTTTGAAACCAGGTGACACCATCATGGGCATGAGCTTGGCTGAAGGCGGACACTTAACCCACGGCATGCCGCTCAACATCAGCGGCAAATGGTTCAACGTCGTCAGCTACGGTTTGGATGCGAATGAAGCCATTGATTACGATGCAATGGAGCGAAAAGCTCATGAAACCAAGCCAAAACTGATCATAGCCGGCGCATCTGCTTACTCGCTTGCTATTGATTTTGAACGTTTTGCCAAAGTGGCCAAAGACGTGGGTGCGATTTTCATGGTTGACATGGCACATTACGCCGGTTTGATTGCCGCTGGCATCTACCCCAACCCAGTGCCGCATGCCGATGTGGTCACCTCCACCACCCACAAGAGCCTGCGTGGCCCGCGTGGCGGCATCATCTTGATGAAGGCCGAACATGAAAAAGCTATCAACAGTGCCATTTTCCCAGGCTTACAAGGTGGACCGTTGATGCACGTCATCGCCGCTAAAGCCGTGGCCTTTAAAGAAGCACTTGACCCAAGCTTCAAAACTTACCAACAGCAAGTCTTGAAAAATGCCCAAATCATCGCTGAGACCTTGGTGTCACGCGGTTTGCGCATTGTCAGCGGCCGTACCGAATCGCACGTGATGTTGGTTGATCTGCGTGCCAAAGGCATTACCGGTAAAGAAGCCGAAGCCGTACTGGGCAGCGCTCACATGACCATCAACAAAAATGCCATCCCGAACGACCCTGAAAAACCCATGGTCACCAGCGGTGTGCGCATTGGCACCCCTGCCATGACCACCCGAGGCTTCAAAGACGAAGAAGCCCGTGCCACAGCGCATTTGATTGCTGACGTGCTGGACAACCCGCGGGACCCAGCCAACATTGAAGCCGTCCGCGCCAAGGTGAATGCGTTGACAGCTCGCTTCCCGGTTTACTCCAAGGCGTAAATAGTGAACATGCCGCCTCGTAGGGCAGCCCCAAACAAGGCAAGCCCCCTCGGGGGGCAGTGCAGCACACGAAGTGGCAAACGTGGGGGTGCCATATGAAATGCCCCTTCTGCAGCCACCTAGAGACCCAAGTGGTCGAAACGCGTGAGTCTGAAGAAGGCGGCTTCATCCGCCGGCGCCGTCAGTGCGCCAGCTGTGAGAAACGCTTCACCACCTATGAGCGGCCTGACCTCAACTTTCCAGCTGTTGTCAAAAAAGATGGCCGCCGTATTGACTACGAGCGCGCCAAGCTGGTCGCTTCGTTCAACCTCGCCTTACGCAAACGCCCCGTCAGCACCGAGCAAACGGACAACGCCATTGAGCGTATC
>CBDUEA010000409.1:0-2261 GCA_965365965.1 uncultured Polaromonas sp.
CAAACTATTGAATGAATACGCCGGCTACAGCCTAAAAAGCACCTAAAACACACTAAACTATGCTATAGCAGCATAAACCAAGCTTCTGAACAGCGGGCGATAGTAGTCACGCTGATTCGGGGCTTGGATCATCAAAATCGCAAACATGTCCAGAGCTGGGTCGACAAAGAAGGTCGTCCCAGCAATGCCACCCCAAAAGTAAGAACCGGCTGAACCAGGCGCTGGGGAGATGCCACACGCCTTGCGAACGGCAAAGCCCAGACCAAAACCATGGCCAGGTGGCAACAGATCACCAGAGGCACCTGTACGGCTGACGGGTATGTCGCCCAGATGGTCTGCCGTCATGAAATCAACCGTGTGCGCACCGAGTAAACGCACCCCGTCTAGCTCGCCTTTGTTCAACATAAACTGCAAGAAGCGCGCGTAATCGTGCGCTGTGGAAGCCAAGCCCCCACCGCCAGATTCAAATGTAGGCGCCTCTTTTAAATTAATCAACCGCAGCTGAACGCCGCCGTCTGGATCTTTTTTAAAGGGTTCTGCCAAGCGGTGATGATCCACTGGCGCAACGCTGAAACCAGTCTCATGCATTTGTAGTGGTGTGAAGATGTGTTGGCTTAAATAATCACCCAATGTTTGACCACTGACAACTTCAACCAAAGCACCCAACACATCGGTTGCACGACTGTATTCCCATTGGGTACCAGGCTGAAACTGCAAAGGCAGCGCTGCTAAGATCTTAGAAAACTCTGCATTGTTGGTATCGCGCAAGCTCATGCCAATACGAGAGTTGCGATAAGCTTTTTGTACGGCGGAGTTACCTAAAAACTCGTAGGTTAAACCGGCCGTGTGCCGCAACAAATCTTGTACCGTAGCGGCTTTCGATACAGCTTGCATAAGCACTTCACCCGTATTTTCCACTGCCACTTGTTGTCCTGCGTATTCAGGCAAATATTTACTCACGGCATCGCTGAGCTGCAGCTTTCCTTGCTCCATCAACATCAAAACCGCCACCGAGACGATGGGTTTGGTCATGGAATAAATACGGAAAATGCTATCCAAGGCCATCGGACTGGCCGTATTTGGATCTTGCTGCCCCAAAGCCTCATACAGTTCCACCTTGCCATGGCGAACCACCAAAGCAACCGCACCTGGCAAGCGTTTCTGATCAATTTCAGATTGCAAGACAGACAATAAACGTGTGGCTCTTTCGGGATAGAGTCCCTCTTGCGCCGAAATATGTTGAGTTTTTGCGTGAATTGCAGTTTTGGTGGTTTTCATGAAAACAGCTTGTAAATATTGGTTATGCAAAACGCTTGCGTGCTAACGCGGCGCCTTGCGCAAGGGCGGCTAGTTTTTTAAGTGCAATATCACGGCTCATTGGGGCTAAGCCGCAATTTGTACAGGGGAAAAGCTTATTTTTAGCCACAAATTGCAGGGCAATGCCAATGGTATCCGCAATTTGCTCGGGCGTTTCAATCTCTTCGCTGGCCACGTCAATCACCCCCACCATCACGTCTTTGCCCTCCAAAAGCGCCATCAAATGTGGCGGTACATGGGAGTGGTAGCTCTCCAAACTCACCTGCTGAATCGAGCTTTTGGCCAAAACGGGTAAGACTAATTCATATTGGTTCCACGCATCGCCTAGCGTCTTTTTCCAGTCGTCATTGGCTTTGATGCCATACCCGTAGCAAATATGAACGGCGGTGGTGCAAGTCAATCCTTGCGCGGCTCGCTCTAGCGCAGCAACCCCCCAATCAGCAGCGTCTTGCATGTAGACGTTGAAAGCAGGTTCATCAAACTGAATGATGTCCACACCATCTGCCTGCAAAGCCTTGGCTTCTTGGTTCAACAAGTCAGCAAATGCCATGGCCATCTTGACTCTGTCGCCATAAAAACGGTCTGCCACGGTGTCGACGATTGTCATCGGACCAGGCAAGGTGAATTTGATTTTTTTCTGAGTATGCGCGCGCAAAAACTGTGCTTCTGCAGCATGCACGCGGCCTTTGAGCTTGAGCGGTGCGATAACTTGCGGCACTTGCGCGTCATAGCGGTTATTGCGAATGCCCATGGTGACTTTGTGTTCAAAGTCGATACCTTCAACCTGCTCCAAAAAGCCATGCACAAAATGCTGGCGCGACTGCTCACCATCGCCAATGATGTCCAAGCCCACATCCTCTTGCGCTTTGATCCACAGCAGTGTGGCGTCCAACTTGGCTTGCGCTAACTCTGCGCCTTCAGCCTTCCACTGTGGCCAGAGTTTT
>CBDUEA010000410.1:0-2252 GCA_965365965.1 uncultured Polaromonas sp.
CTTCTGCGCTTTACTCACCAACGCTAAAACCCAAGAACGCATCATGGGCATGATGGCCACGGGCAAACCCGTGCGCAACTGAGCCACTTATTTGCGATTGAAAGAACACACCATGAAACAAGTCCAAGAAGCCTACATCGTTGCCGCCACACGCACCCCCATCGGGCGTTCGCATCGCGGCGTTTTTCGCAACACACGCCCCGATGAACTTTTGGTTGCCGCCCTGCAAGCCGCCTTAGCCCAAGTACCCTCCCTTGACCCGCACGCTATTGAAGATTTGATCTGCGGTTGCGCCATTCCAGAAGCCTCGCAAGGCTTGAACATCGCCCGTATCGGTGCCGTCTTGGCAGGCTTGCCACACAGCGTGAGCGGCATCACGGTGAATCGTTTTTGCGCGTCTGGGCTAAGCTCCGTGCAAATGGCGGCTGACCGCATTCGCGTTGGTGAAGCTGATGTGATGATTGCAGCAGGCGTTGAAAGCATGAGCATGGTGCCGATGATGGGCAACAACCCGTCGCTGTCACCGAACATCTTCAACAACGATGAGAATATCGGAATCGCGTACGGTATGGGTCTGACGGCAGAGAAAGTGGCGAACCAATGGAAGATCAGTCGTGATGCGCAAGATGAGTTTGCCTACCAATCGCACATGAAAGCGATTGCTGCGATGAAGGCTGGCGAGTTCACAGCGGAAATCACCCCGTTTGAAGTCACTGAGCGCGCACCTAATTTAGAAACAGGTGAAGTCAGCACCAAAACACGTCTTATTAGCTTGGATGAAGGCGCACGGCCAGACACCACGGTTGAAGGCTTGAGCAAACTCAAAACCGTTTTTGCAGCGCGTGGCTCCGTCACCGCTGGCAACAGCTCGCAAACCTCAGACGGTGCTGGTGCGCTGATTTTGGCGAGCGAAAGTGCGGTGAAACGCTTTGGACTGACACCGCTGGCTAAGTTTGTAAGCTTTGCCAGCAAAGGCGTGCCGCCGCACATCATGGGTATTGGACCGATTGAGGCGATTCCAGCGGCGTTGCGCTATGCGGGCTTGAAACAAGACGATATTGATTGGTTTGAGCTGAATGAAGCATTTGCCGCACAATCTTTGGCGGTGCTGAACACATTGAAGCTAGATCCCAGCAAAGTTAACCCGATGGGTGGTGCGATTGCATTGGGTCACCCACTGGGCGCAACAGGCGCTATCCGCTCGGCGACAGTGGTTTATGCGCTTCAACGTAAGAATCTTAAGTATGGCATGGTCACGATGTGTGTCGGTATGGGCCAAGGGGCCGCAGGCATTTTTGAACGCGTGTAACATGAAGCAATGCGATGGTCACTTTTGAGTGGCCATTTTTTATTAAACAGCCCAACATGGCAACTTTGAGATGAGGAAATTGAGCTGTGCATTCCTTTGATAAAGCAGTAGCACTCACGCAGCAATCAGAACATGTCTGGTTAGGTCACACCAGCGCTGACTATGCCAACATGATTGGACCGTTTGGGGGCATCACTGCAGCACAAGCGCTACAAGCCGTTTTGCTGCATCCTCAATTATTGGGTGAGCCTGTGTCTCTGACAGTTAACTACTGTGCAGCCTTGGCTGATGGCCCGATCACCATAAAAGCACAACCTGCACGCACCAATCGCTCAACGCAACATTGGCAAATCGATATCCAACAAGCTGGTGCTATCGTTTTAACGGCTACGGCGGTGACGGCTGTGCGTCGTGACACGTGGAGTTCAGACGATATCGTTGCGCCACAAGTGTTACCGCCCCAAGAAGTCCCGCTACCAAGTACACAAGGCCGCGTGGCCTGGCTCAATCGTTATGAATGGCGATTTCTAGAAGGAGGAATTCCCAGTGAATGGAATGAAAAAGACCATGGCACAAGCCGGACGCAACTTTGGGTGCGTGATAGTCCGCCACGAGCTTTAGATTTTGCTGCATTGACAGCACTATCCGATGTCTTCTTCCCACGCATCTGGCGCAGACGCGCTAAATTTGTGCCCATTGGCACCGTCTCCATGACGATTTACTTTCACGCCAGTGGAGCCCATCTGCAAGCAACTGGGAACGGCTATTTACTGGGTCAAGCACAAGCGCAGGCCTTTCGCCATGGCTTTTTTGACCAAACCGCACAATTATGGAATGAGCGCGGCGAATTGTTAGCCACCACACACCAAGTGGTGTACTACAAGGAGTAATGCATGAACAAAGTAGCGCTGGTTATTGGCGCTGGTGATGCAACGGGCGGTGC
>CBDUEA010000411.1:0-2251 GCA_965365965.1 uncultured Polaromonas sp.
CCTTGCTTGAAATGCATGACGGCTAAGGCTCACAGAATTCACGGTTAGTCTCACTTTTTACTGTCTGCTCCGCTAGGTGCACCATCGGCAGCTTTGCTGTACAAAAACTGTCCAATCAAGCTTTCAAGCACTACGGCAGATTGGGTGGCCGACACTTTGTCGCCATTTACCAGCAGCTTTTCTTCGGCACCGGGCTCAATACCGACATATTGCTCGCCCAGCAAACCAGAGGTAAGAATCTTCAAGGAACTGTCCTTCGGAAAAGCATAGCGGCTCTCAATTGCCAAGGTTACCAATGCCTGAAATGATTTGTCATCAAATGTAATGGACTCAACGCGGCCGACCACGACTCCTGCGCTTTTTAAAGCGGCTTTAGGCTTCAGCCCACCAATGTTGTCAAATTTGGCAGTCACACGGTAATTGGATTGGAAACTCAGGCTGAGTAAATTGGCCGATTGCAACGACAAAAACAGCAATGCCGCAGCCCCTAACAAGACAAATAAACCCACCCAGATATCGTTTTTAGAGCGTTGCATTCGCTTTTTTCCTTAAATTATGGATTCGTTGTAAACAGATTAAATACTGAACATCATCGCGGTCAGCATGAAATCCAAGCCCAGCACCGCCAGCGAGGCCACCACCACCGTACGGGTTGTGGCACGCGACACGCCCTCTGGTGTTGGCTGCGCTTCAAAACCCTGCAAAAGCGAGATAAACGTTACCGCGAATCCAAAAATCAGACTTTTAACCACGCCATTACCCACGTCTTTCCAAACGTCTACGCCACCTTGAATTTGGCTCCAAAACGAGCCCGAGTCGATGCCAATCATCAGAACCCCTACGACCCATCCGCCAATAACACCCATAGCACTGAAAACTGCCGCTAAAAGAGGCATCGTTATCACACCAGCCCAAAACCGAGGCGCCAAAACGCGCTTAATGGGATCAACTGCCATCATCTCCAACACGCTTATTTGTTCGCCAGCTTTCATAAGACCAATTTCCGCTGTGAGCGAGGAGCCAGCGCGCCCGGCGAATAACAATGCCGTCACGACAGGGCCAAGCTCTCGAACCAGACTCAGCGCAACCAATAAACCTAATGCCTCAGTAGAACCGTAGCGCTGCAAGGTGTAATACCCTTGCAAACCCAGTACAAAACCCACAAACAAGCCTGAAATCGCAATAATAACGAGGGAATAGTTACCTAAAAAATGAATTTGATCGCGTATCAGTCCAAAACGCTTCAAACTACCGCCCAAAGTAGTTAACAAACGCACAAACAAGCGTGCGCCATGCCCCAAGTCGGCCAGTTGCCGGCGAGCAGAAAATCCGACATCACTGGGCTTATACCAACTCATGGCTGTGTCTCCACGCTTTTAACAGCCCCAAAATCAGCTTCAACCGTTGGGCCAGGATAGTGAAAGCGCACAGGGCCATCAGGCAAGGCATTCACGTATTGATTGATCAATGGGTCGGTGCTTTGACGCACAAATTCTGGAGTACCCTGCGCTGCGATTTTTCCATTTGCCAAAATAATAACGTGGTCCGCAATCGCAAATGTTTGCTCCAACTCATGCGACACGAAAACACTGGTCAGACCCATGGAGTCATTGAGCTGACGTATCAAGCGCGCTGAGATGGCCAATGAAATAGGGTCCAGCCCAGAAAAGGGCTCGTCATACATCACCAATTCAGGGTCCAAAGCAATGGCTCGCGCCAAAGCAATGCGCCGCGCCATACCACCCGACAGATCACTGGGCATCAAGTCGCGCGCGCCACGCAACCCAACCGCATTGAGCTTCATCAGCACGATGTCACGAATCAAGGTTTCCGTCAAATCCGTGTGCTCGCGCAGTGGGAAAGCCACATTGTCAAACGCTGAGAGGTCTGCAAACAAAGCACCAAACTGAAACAACATACCCATCCGGCGACGCGCTGCATACAGCTGGGTTTGATTCATAGGGGTGACATCTTGTCCATCAAAAAGCAACTCGCCCTTTTGCGCCCTGATTTGACCACCTATCAGGCGAAGTATGGTCGTTTTACCGCCGCCCGAAGCCCCCATGAGCGCGGTGACCTTGCCACGCGGCACAGACAAAGAGATGTCGTCCAAAATAACGCGATCGCCATAGCCGAAGGTCAGATTGCGTAATTCAACGAGGGATGGTGCAGAAGGTTGGGGTACTGGTGATGCCATATTTAAAAAGGCTGGAACGTGTCCAGCCTTTGCATCATAAGGGATGAAACCTAG
>CBDUEA010000412.1:0-2235 GCA_965365965.1 uncultured Polaromonas sp.
ACCGTTTGGCGAGGGCTTGGTGGGCCCGGTGCGCGCGGCTTTGAATGCTCTGAGTGAGGTGCTGGGTCATCGCAACGACTTTGACCCCAGCTCGGCAGACCGCATCTTTCGCATCTGCATGACAGACATCAGCCAATTGGTGCTCTTGCCTAAGTTGTGGGAAAAGCTACACGTCACAGCACCCGGTATCAGCATCGAAATTTCCCCCTTGTTGCCAGACATTGCCACCCAGTTGGAGAGCGGCGAGGCTGATTTGGCGCTGGGCTACATCCCGCAGCTGGAGGCGGGCTTTTACCAGCAGCTGTTGTTCAAGCAAAATTTTGTTTGCATGGTTGGTAAAGACCACCCAAGCATCGTTGACACCCTTAGCCTGCAACAGTTTGAGGATGCCGATCATGCCGTCATCAGCTCATCAGGCTCAGGGCCGCAGATCATTGACCAAGAAATCGCCAGACTCGGTTTGAGACGGCGCATCTCACTCAAAATCCCCAGTTTTCTAGGCGCTGCCTTTGTGGTGGAACACACCGATTTGCTCATCACCATCCCCGAGCGTTTGGGTGATGTGCTACAGGGACGCGGGGCTTTTCGGATCTTCCCGGTGCCTTTTGCGCTGGCTGGCTATGCTGTGAAGCAGCACTGGCATGAGCGCTACCACCACGACCCCGGCTCGCGCTGGCTGCGTGGTGTGATTTCTGAGCTGCTGTTAGAGGCTTAAAAATCATTGCTGCAGCGCCGCATTTGTTGTGCTGTCCCTTTATGATTGACTAATTACCTAGTTGCGCCCCTTTGAACCAACCCAAGAAAGCCCATCATGCAAGCAATCGACAACAAAGACTTTGACAAAGGCCTGGCCACCCGCAAACAAGTCATGGGCGAAGACTTTGTCGCCAACGCCTTGAACAATGCGACCGATTTCACCATGCCCATCCAGCAATACATCACCCGCAATGCGTGGGGCGATGTGTGGCAGCGCGAGGGCTTGGATTTGAAAACTCGCAGCCTCATCACTGTCGCCATGCTCACTGCCCTAGGCAAACAGCATGAACTCAAAGGTCATGTGCGTGGCGCACTCAACAATGGTGCATCCGTGGCTGAAATCCAAGAAGTGCTTTTGCATGCCAGTATTTACTGTGGTGTGCCAGCCGCTGTTGAGGCCTTTCGCAGCGCGGCCGAGGTTGTGGGCTAAGTTATTTAGGATTTCTGCACGATGGTTATTTTCAACAAAACCCTGCGCATGGGTCGTCACGCACTTGTCTGGGCTGCGTTGGCCGGTATCAGCTTGAGCGTTCAAGCCGCAGACATTGCGCAAGACAGCATGGCCAAGCGCATGCAGGCATGTACGACGTGCCACGGTGCAGAATCCAGCGGTGGCCGCACCGCCAACGAGGTGTACTTTCCGCGCATCGCTGGCAAACCAGCCGGGTATTTGTACAACCAGTTGCTCAATTTCAAAGAAGGCCGTCGCCACTACGGGCTAATGGTGGGCATGGTGGAATACCTGAACGACGCTTATTTGCTAGAAATGGCGCAGTATTTCGCCCAACTCGAGCTGCCTTATCCTGCGCCCGCAGCCCTCAAAGCGGGTACGTCTGCAGCGGTTTTGGAGCGTGGCAAAAACTTGGTATTGCAGGGCGACAAAGCGCGCAATATTCCGGCGTGCGTGGCTTGCCACGGAACGGCTTTGATGGGCGTTGCACCGTTAGAAGCCATCTCCACCTCTGCCCCCAAACACCCCAGCATGCCTGCGCTGCTTGGCTTGCCACGTGACTACTTGGCCAGCCAGCTGGGCGCTTGGCAAACCGGTTTGCGCCGCGCCCAAGCACCAGACTGCATGAGCCATATTGCCCAACAGCTCAAATCGGAAGATATCGATGCCTTAGCCAGCTGGCTGGCGACGCAAGCCGTTCCGATTGGTGCAAAGCCAGCCGCCACGCTGCCAGCACCCATGCCCGAACGTTGCGGAGGTGAGAAATGAGCGTGTGGTCAGCAAGGTGGTCAACCAAGTGGCTCGCCAACCGCAAAACCCAATGGCGGCGTTACAACCCCGTGCAGCGGGTCTTGGCTGTGCTCGTCGCTTACGCAGCGATTGTGGTGGTCATTGCTGCGGGCTTAATAGCTTCTGAATTAATAGCTAAAAACCTATATATAACGCCGGCTACAGCTGGAAATAATCTTAAAAACAGTGTAGATGCACCGTCAAATCAACTTTTGGCGCAAGGCGCTTATCTAGCCAAA
>CBDUEA010000413.1:0-2231 GCA_965365965.1 uncultured Polaromonas sp.
GCATCTTGCGCCACCCCTCGTAGCCGAGGTGAAGCGCTTGTTGTGCGATCACTTGATTGATCATTATGATTTGTATGGTGAGTTTGCAGGTGTGCGCACTGCCCGAAAGCATATCGGCTGGTACGTACGTGCTTTGCCAGGCGGTGAGGCTTTTCGCAGTCAGATGAATGCGCTAGAGAGCTGTGAGTTGCAACATGCAGCTGTGATTCAATATTTCGATACCTTGTCTGAGCAATACGAGCGTTTGCCTGCAGCAACTGTAGAGCTTGAGCGTGAAGATAGGGGTGTATTTGTTTGAGTGAAGCTCAGCGAGTCCCTAACTAAGATAACAAAAACAACAGAAGAATATGAGTAAAAAAAACTTAGAAGAATGTGTTCGAGACAGTCTTGAAACGTATTTCAAAGATCTGGGTGGTGAGCAACCGCATGGCATGTATGACATGCTGGTTAAAGCAGTTGAAAAACCATTGCTCGAAGTGGTGATGCAGCAAGCCGAAAACAACCAATCCCGCGCAGCAGAATGGTTGGACTTGAATCGCAATACACTGCGCAAAAAATTACTTGAACATGCTTTGCTTTGATTCGCGTTAAGTGCCGAATTTGCGTGTCGAACATCGTCTAGGCGCACTAGCAGCCAGCCAAATATTTATCAAAATTCAATCAACTTTCGGAAAATCAATGAATGCTTTAATTTCAGTTTCAGACAAAACCGGCGTGGTGGACTTCGCCCGCGAACTCCATGCCATGGGTATCAAACTTTTGTCTACAGGTGGAACTGCAAAACTTTTGGCGGATCAAGGTCTTCCAGTGACAGAGGTGGCTGAGCTCACAGGCTTTCCTGAGATGTTGGATGGACGTGTTAAAACCTTACATCCTAAAGTTCACGGTGGTTTACTCGCACGTCGTGATGTGCCCGAACACATGGCAGCACTTCAAGAGCATCACATCGACACGATTGATTTGTTGATCGTCAACCTGTATCCCTTCGAGTCAACGGTGGCTAAAGCTGGCTGCACGCTTGAAGAGGCGATTGAAAATATCGATATTGGCGGCCCCGCCATGGTGCGTTCAGCCGCTAAAAATTGGAAATATGTGGGTGTGCTCACCGATGCATCTCAATACGCGCTTGTACTTGCAGAACTCAAAGCCGGCGGCAAGTTGACAGACAAAACCAAATTCACATTGTCTGTGGCTGCTTTTAACCGAATCAGTCAATATGACGGCGCTATCAGTGATTACTTGTCAGGTATCCAAGCAGACGGCAGCCAAGCGTTGTTCCCAGCGCAGTCGAATGGTCGTTTCGTCAAGTTGCAAGATTTGCGCTATGGTGAGAATCCGCATCAGCAAGCTGCTTTTTACCGCGATTTGTACCCTGCACCCGGCTCTTTGGTAACGGCTAAACAATTACAAGGCAAAGAACTCAGCTACAACAACATTGCTGATGCCGATGCTGCTTGGGAATGCGTGAAAAGCTTTGAGGTGCCCGCTTGCGTGATTGTGAAGCATGCCAACCCGTGTGGTGTGGCTGCAGGTGGTGATGCTTTAGAAGCATATAGCAAAGCCTTCAAGACCGATCCAACCTCAGCGTTTGGTGGCATCATTGCCTTAAATAGAACGGTAGATGTGCCAGCTGCATTGCAAATTTCAAAACAATTTGTTGAGGTGTTGATGGCGCCGAGCTACACGCCTGAAGCATTGGAGATTTTCAAAAGTAAAGCCAATGTGCGCGTTTTGCAAATTGAATTGCCACAGAATTCAGTTGCTGCGGGTCATTCCGATTGGGACAATGGTCGCAATGCCGTAGATGTCAAGCGCGTTGGTTCTGGCCTTTTGATGCAAACAGCAGATAACCACGAGTTGACTTTGGCTGATTTGAAAGTTGTGTCGAAAGCTCAACCCACGCCACAACAGTTGCAAGATTTGTTGTTTGCCTGGAAAGTTGCGAAATACGTCAAGTCAAACGCGATTGTCTTTTGCGCAGATGGTATGACCATGGGTGTGGGTGCGGGTCAAATGAGTCGTTTAGATTCTGCCCGTATTGCCAGCATCAAAGCGCAGCATGCCGGTTTATCTTTGCAGGGAACAGCTGTCGCAAGTGATGCTTTTTTCCCATTCCGCGATGGTTTGGATGTCGTTGTCGACGCAGGTGCTACCTGTGTGATTCAGCCTGGTGGCAGCATGCGCGACGCAGAAGTCATTGGTGCTGCTGATGAGCGTGGCGTGGTGATGGT
>CBDUEA010000414.1:0-2228 GCA_965365965.1 uncultured Polaromonas sp.
AGGTGCATCCGCAGGCCAAATCACCCGAATCTGACATGCAGGCCTTTGCCACCAAAGTCAAAGCGGGCGCCAATTCATCGATCACCCAGTATTTCTACAACGCGGCTGCGTATTTCCACTTCATGGACGAGTGCCGCAAGCACGGTTTGGATATTCCGGTTGTACCTGGCATCATGCCCATCACCAGCTCCACCCAATTGATGCGCTTCAGCGATGCTTGCGGTGCGGAAATCCCCCGTTGGATTCGTTTACGCCTGCAGGCATATGGCGACGATACCGCTTCCATCAAAGCTTTTGGCCTCGATGTGGTGACCAGTTTGTGCGAAGAGTTGATCCAAGGCGGCGCGCCAGCCATCCACTTTTACAGCATGAACCAAAGCGTGCCAACGCTGGCCATTTGCAAGAATTTGGGGCTTCTGACGGCCTAAACCAATCGACACTGAGCCAGTCCATTAAACTGTGTCATGGCTACCAATTTAAACGGGCAACTTGTGGTTGCCATCTCCTCGCGTGCTTTGTTTGATCTTGAAGAAGAAAACAAGGTTTTTGAGCAAGCGGACGATCGCGCCTACATGCAACTCCAGCTTGAACGGCTGGAGCAGCCCGCAAAATTAGGTGTGGCTTTCTCACTGGTCAAAAAACTCCTTGCCTTCAATACGCCAGAGGCCAAACGAGTTGAAGTGGTGATGTTGTCGCGCAACGACCCCGTCTCTGGCCTACGCGTGTTCCGTTCGGTTCGCACACATGATTTAGATGTAGCTCGCGGCGTATTCACACGTGGGCGCGAACCCTACCGCTACTTAACCCCTTTGCAAGCCAACCTGTTTTTATCGGCCAATCCTGACGATGTCAAAGCGGCTTTGAATCTAGGCTTCCCCGCCGCCACGGTAGCCACGCATTCTGTGCGTGCCAAAGACAACTATCCTCATGAAGTCCGCATTGCCTTTGACGGTGATGCCGTGTTGTTTTCTGATGAAGCGGAACAAGTCTTTCAAAACCAAGGTTTACCTGCCTTTCAGAAAAATGAGAGCGACAAAGCCTTGCTACCTTTGCCTGATGGACCATTCAAACCCTTGCTCATGGCCTTGCACAAGTTACAACAGGCGGGAACGCCGCAGATGCGTATTCGAACCGCGCTGGTCACGGCGCGCAGCGCTCCTGCACACGAACGTGCTATTCGCACACTGATGAAATGGGGCATTGACGTCGATGAAGCCATGTTTCTAGGTGGACTAGCCAAAGGCGAATTTTTGCGTGAGTTTGAGCCTGATTTCTTCTTTGATGATCAGGCAGGCCACGTCCATTCAGCCTCCCAACACGTGCCGGCTGGTCATGTGGCCAGTGGCGTAGCAAATACCTAGCACGCCACTTTTGGCAAGCAGCCCGATCACCCTCTCTAGAGGTTAAACACCATGCAAGTGATCCGCAAATTGAGCGCCTTCAGGCAATTCCTCAAGCAAGTGGCCAAATTGTCACTGCCTTACTTTAAATCTGACCAAAAATGGCAAGCACGCGGTTTGCTGCTGGCCATTGTGTTGCTGAATTTAGGCTCGGTCTATCTCTTGGTGCTGATCAATGAATGGAATCGGGTGTTTTATGATGCTTTGCAAAATAAGCAAGCCGTCATTTTTTGGCAGCAGCTGTGGCGTTTTACTTACTTAGCGTTTGGTTTTGTGATCATTGCGGTTTACAAGTTTTACCTGACCCAAGTTTTAGAAATGCGTTGGCGCGCTTGGATGACCGACAGCTATTTAACGCGTTGGTTGGCAAATCAAACTTTTTACAAGCTTGAATTGTTGCGATTTACAGCGCTGACCAAATCACCCAATGCCGCCAGCCAACTGGCGATGGCAGATAACCCGGACCAACGTATTTCAGAAGATATCAACCAGTTCACCGGTTCTTCTATCACCCTGAGCATGGGTTTACTGAATTCGGCAGTCACTTTATTAAGCTTTGTCGGCATTTTATGGGGCTTAAGTGGCGTGTTTGGGTTCTCGTTAGCGGGTACAAGTTACAGCATTCCGGGCTTCATGGTCTGGGCCGCTTTGCTGTATTGCATCGTCGGTAGCGTTGCCTCGCATTACATTGGACGCAAGCAAATTCCGCTTAACTTTAAACAACAAGAACTAGAAGCCAATTTTCGCCACCACATGGTGCGGGTGCGTGAATGCAGCGAATCCATCGCACTAGATAGCGGTGAGCAGGTTGAGCGCCCTCAATTGGGC
>CBDUEA010000415.1:0-2224 GCA_965365965.1 uncultured Polaromonas sp.
CTCGGTACTGTAGCCGGGTTGATTCCAAGGCGCTGCGGTGGTTGCCCATTTCGGCTTGAGCACTGCGGGTGTTGACTCACTCGGAACAGCTGTCCCTGCTGCAGACTCCAAATTAGCTGCGGATTTTCTGCCTAGTAGCGATTTGAAAGTTGCCGTTAAATCCCGCTTCCAAGCCATGGCGCGACGAAGTGGTGCCGTAACGCGCCAACTGGCTGAACTTTCGTAGTCTTGGCTGATGAGTTGATGGATTTCTGCCGTGTTGCTTGCCATGAACTGGTCCCGCTCAGCCACCACAAAGTTGACCTCTGCGCGAGCTCGGTTAGCCTTCACCTCCATTTGGTGTAACTCGTGCTCTAGCTGCTCAACGCGCGCTTCGCAGCTCAACAATTGGGTGTCTTGCGGTGCATAAGGTAACCGTTCATTGGCACGCCAACCATTTGGCCAAGAGACATCAAACCATGCCTCAAAATCTCGCAGCGTTAAGGCATAGCCAGCACGGCTCAGGGTATTTTCTAAAAACTGCAGGCGCGTGAAACGTCGCCCTGTGGCATGCTCGCCCACCTGCACCACAGCATCCAACCAAGTCAACAGCGCATGACAAACCTGTTCGTCAGTCGCACTTGCTTCAGCAGCGTAGCGTTTCAAACAGTCACTCACTTCAGACAAGGTCCAACCATCGCGGCTCATGATGTTTATAAATGCGCTGGCTTCTGGCGTTGAATAGGTCATGGCTCGCATCTTAAAGCTTGCAATATCGCGACACGCTGCTGCTGCCATACAAATTGCTTTCTTACTGTCTGGTGTGCCGCTATCGCTAATGTAGCGTAATGTACGGCTTGTACCCTCTCAACAATGGCTCGCTTAAGTACGGCTTCCCAAGCATTGTCAGCCGCTAAGTAGCCATTCACACCATGTTGAATGGCCCGAGCGTAGGCAAAAGTGGGGGATGCGATGGTAAGCGTTCCCACAGCCGCTGCATCAAAAAACTTGAGCTCAGACTTGCAGTTTGTAAACTCATTGTCTTGCAGCGGCACTAAATTAAAGTCTACGTCTGCGATCAGTTGCTGCAACGTCAAATAATCAGTCAAACCGTGATGCGTGATATGGCTTGCAAACTGCGCGGCAAACTTGGCACCCATGGCTTTCTCAACATCCATCGGCCCGACCAAGACCAAGTGCACACGCGGGTCTGCCTTCATCACCACAGCCAGTGCTGGCGCTAGCAAAGCAAAGTCCAGATTGTGCGTTGCCGAACCGCTGAAATAACCCAACTTGATGGTCTCTGCAGGCAAAAATCCCATCGCCAACTTACGTTGAAAAAGAGGCTCTGAGACGTCCAACTGCGCTTGGTTGATAAAGTTAGGGATAACTTTGACATGGTCTTTGGCTGAACCGACTAAAAACTGCCGCAACTTGTCAGCCAGATAATCATTCGTCGTGATCGCCCCATCACACATACGCAGCGTCTGCGCCATGCGACCCACCACGCCGTACCAATAATTCAAAACCTCATCGCTGCCGTCTTGCCCCAAGGTTTGGATGATCAAATCAATTACTTGGGTTTCAAACACCCAATCATCCACATCAAACAAAACCTTTTTACCTAGCGCTTTGAATTGCTGCACTAAGATTGCCAAGGCCGTGTCATAGCGCGCACGACTGATCACCAGAACATCTGCACCCGTTGCGATAGCTGTACTGTGATGCATGTCATCACTGAAAAAACAAGCCGCTGAAGTTTGCGCCTCTTCAACCAGCGCAGGCACATTCAACACCTCCACCATATTGGCAGCGCGGTACCTGTAGGTACTGCTATGCACATTTTCAGCAAAATAAGCAATGCGTTGATGCCCTTTGGATAAGGTGGTCAAGCGCTCGTCCAAAGACGGTATACCAGGTTGCAGATCGACCCTAATTGCTTTTGGTTTGAATTCTGTTGGCAGCGTATGCATGTGCTCAACCTGCGATGAAAACTCTCGTTGTAGCCACCTTCTCGTCCGACCAATCCAGCGTAACGGTGCAGTTATGCGCCAACTACTAGAAGCACGCATTGATTCCAGCTGCTGTTCCAGCGTTTCAATTTTTTCAGCAGGATCATCGCTCATCGACTTTTATTAGGAGAGGAGGTTATTTCTAATACTGTAAAACCTCAGCCAGGAATTCCACAATATCCTCAAAACGAGAATCCTTGAACATTTCTGCGCACATCCTCAGTCACCATCAT
>CBDUEA010000416.1:0-2213 GCA_965365965.1 uncultured Polaromonas sp.
GTAGTAAACTATTGAACAAATACGCCGGCTACAGGCATTTTTGGTTCAAATTTTGCACATTTAACGCTAAAAAAGGCTTTCACATTGCGTACATTGGCATCTTGCGTGAACAAGCGCTGCGCCAAAGCGAGATAAGCCGGCATGTCAGCGGCATAAACCACCAAACAAAAATCAGGCCCTGGCGAGACGCGGTAGCACTGCTGCACGGCTTGGTCCTGCACGACGCGTTGCTCAAAGGCGTTTAAGTGCTCCGCACCTTGCCGGTCTAAGGTGATTTCCACCATCGCAGTCAGCCCATAACCCAAGAGGCTGGCTATTTTGTCAGGGTTCAAAATCGCGATTTCACGCGCAATCAGTCCACTGTCGTGTAAAGCTTTCACGCGGCGCAAGCAGGTTGGCGGTGAGATATGCACCCGCGCTGCTAAGGCTTGGTTGCTTTAGCTGGCATCGGTTTGCAAGTGATCCAGCAATTTCAGCGTAATCGCATTCAGTGTTATTTGGTTCATAAAATTAATTATTTTGAAATTTATTTTCAAATTATTTTATCAATGAAATTAAATTTCAAAAATTTAAAAAAATAAATCAAAAATTATTTCAGTTGAAGCCTAGTATGCAGCTTATGTGTTGTTTTCATCAACCAATCATTATTTGAGCGAGGTGTTGTATGTGTGGAATTGTTGCTGCGGTGTCAGATCGCAATGTGGTCCCTGTGTTGGTGCAAGGCTTAAGCCGTTTGGAATATCGCGGCTACGACTCATGCGGTGTTGCTGTGCACGCCGGGGGGCTCAAACGCGCACGCAGCACCGCCCGTGTGACTGAGCTGCAAGCACAGGTGTTGGCCGACAAGCTGGAGGGCAACACCGGCATCGCTCACACCCGCTGGGCCACCCACGGTGCACCGGCAGAACACAATGCGCACCCGCATTTTAGTTTTGGTCATGACAAGAAGGTGCATACATCCGGCCAAATCGCGTTGGTGCACAACGGCATCATAGAAAACCACGACGCTTTGCGCGCTATGCTGCAGGCTAAGGGCTATGAGTTTGTCAGCCAAACCGATACCGAAGTGATTGCCCACTTGATTGACAGCCACTACACCGGTGACTTGTTGGATGCCGTCATTGCCACTTTGCCACAGTTGCACGGCGCGTATGCCATTGCAGTTTTTTGCAAAGACGAGCCACATCGCGTCATTGGCGCACGCGCTGGTTCACCCTTGATTTTGGGTGTTGGCAAAGATCACAGTGAAAACTTTTTAGCCAGCGACGCCATGGCCTTGGCGGGTGTGACAGACCAAATCGTCTACCTTGAAGAAGGCGACGTGGTCGACATGCAGTTGGGGAAATACTGGATTTTGGACAAAGCCAGCGTTTGGACAAAAGCTTTAACACCAGCGCAACGCCCCGTTAAAACCGTGCTGGCGCACAGCGGTGCGGCAGAGCTCGGCCCTTATCGTCACTACATGCAAAAAGAAATTTTTGAGCAACCGCGTGCGATTGCAGACACCTTAGAAGGTGTCAATGCCATCGTCCCCGAGCTGTTTGACGCCATGATGACGCATCAGCCCGGTGGCAATGCGCATGCCGTGTTCAAAAAAATCGACAAAGTGTTGATTTTGGCTTGTGGCACCAGCTATTACAGCGGTTGCACGGCTAAGTATTGGTTGGAGAGCATCGCCAAAGTACCGACCCAAGTTGAAGTGGCCAGTGAATACCGCTACCGCGACTCCGTGCCGGACGCCAACACCTTGGTCGTCACCATCACGCAGTCGGGCGAGACGGCAGACACCTTGGCAGCCTTGCGCCATGCGCAGTCCTTGGGTATGCAGCACACGCTGACTATATGCAACGTCGCTACCAGCGCCATGGTGCGCGAGTGCTCGCTCGCATATATCACCCGCGCAGGCGTGGAGATTGGCGTTGCATCTACCAAGGCATTCACTACCCAATTAGCAGGCTTGTTTTTGCTGACCTTGGCGCTTGCGCAAAGCAAAGGGCGTTTGACGGAGTCGCAAGAAGCCGAGCACTTGCAAGCCATGCGCCGCTTACCAGCTGCGCTGCAGGCGGTGCTGGCATTGGAGCCGCAAATCATCAGCTGGGCTGAGGACTTTGCCAAACACGACAATGCTTTGTTCTTGGGCCGTGGCATGCATTACCCGATTGCTTTGGAGGGCGCATTGAAGCTCAAAGAAATCAGCTACATCCACGCAGAGG
>CBDUEA010000417.1:0-2188 GCA_965365965.1 uncultured Polaromonas sp.
GCTCAAGTCTGGGTGACTGAAGTGGACCCGATCAACGCGCTTCAAGCCGCGATGGAAGGCTACAAAGTCGTGACCATGGAATACGCGGCCGACAAGTGCGATATTTTTGTCTCTGCCACCGGCAACAAAAACGTCATCACCTACAAGCACATGGACGCAATGAAAAACAACGCCATCGTTTGCAACATTGGCCACTTTGACAATGAAATCGACGTCGCTTCTTTAGAGAAGTGCAAGTGGGAAGAGATCAAGCCACAAGTGGACCATGTGATTTTCCCGAAATCTGGCAAGAAAGCTTCCAAGCGCATCATCTTGTTGGCTAAAGGCCGCTTGGTGAACTTGGGTTGCGGCACCGGCCACCCAAGCTTTGTGATGTCTTCTAGCTTTGCGAACCAAACGATTGCACAAATCGAATTGTTCACCAAGCCAAAAGAATACAAAATCGGCAAAGTGTATGTGTTGCCTAAGCATTTGGACGAAAAAGTGGCTCGCTTGCACCTGAAAAAGGTAGGCGCTGAGCTCTCTGTGCTGACTGACGAGCAAGCGGCCTACATCGGCGTGAGCAAATCAGGTCCGTACAAAGCGGACACTTACCGCTATTAATTGGCGATAGCAGACATTGATTTAGAACATCTTGGTTTAAATTAATAACGCTATTAAATACATAGCGCTACTGGCAATTAATACGCCGGCTAGCGCTATTTTTTATTAAAAAACAACTATTACATGCGTGCAGATCAACTTCTCGTCCATCGCGGCCTCGCCAGCACACGCGCACAAGCGCAGCGGCTGATTGCCAGCGGTGTGCAGTGGCTCAAACTGGGTCATCACCACACCGCCCAGGGAGCGATGAGCGGTGCCGAAATTGGCGCAGCAAGCAGCTCGGGCTCCACACTCTATTGGCAACGCATCGTCAAAAACGGCGATATCCTGCCGGATGACGCGCAAATTGAGCTGCTCAACGATGCCGAGGCACGCTACGTTTCACGCGGCGGCTTGAAGCTGGAAGGTGCGCTGCAAACCTTGGGTTTGTCGGTCAAAGGCAGCACCTGCCTAGACGTTGGCCAATCCACAGGCGGTTTTACCGACTGCTTGTTGCAGCAAGGCGCAGCACGTGTGGTGGGTGTGGACGTGGGTTTTGGCCAATTGCACGACAAGCTGCGTTCGGACGAACGGGTCTTGTGCTTTGAACGCGTGAATGCCCGTGAGCCGGGTGTGATTGCAGCTGAAATTGCGAAGCTGCTGGCTGGTGAAGATGAGATGGATGCAGACAGTGACCTCGATTCAGCGTTTGATGAAGACTTTGAGGAAGACGAGTTTACGCCTAAATCAATAGCAACCAAGACAATAAATACGCCGGCTAGCGATTTATATGAACCAGATTTTGTCGCAGAATTTGACTTTATCGTCGGCGACCTGTCATTCATTTCCCAAACCTTGGTCTTACCTGCGATTGCGCACCTGCTGAAACCGAATGGTTGTTTGGTGATGTTGGTCAAGCCGCAGTTTGAGTTGAACTTTGGTCAGGTCGGCAAAGGGGGTATCGTGCGTGAAGCCGCTTTGTACGCGCAAGTTGAAAAGCGTGTCCGTGAAGCTTACGCCGAGCAGGGTTTGACCGTTCATGCCTGGCTGGAATCACCGATTCAAGGCGGCGACGGCAACCGCGAATTCTTTATTCATGCCTCAAGATCAGTTTAAAAAAACTAAAACACATCATGACGACATCACCACTCCCCATCAGCCTAGAGTTCTTTCCCCCTAAAACGCCAGAAGGTGCAGACAAACTGCGCGTGGTGCGTCAGGCCTTGTACGCCTTGAAGCCCCAGTTTTGCTCCGTCACCTTTGGTGCAGGTGGTTCGACCCAAGCGGGTACGTTTGGCACGGTCAATGAAATTTTGGCAGAAGGTGTCGATGCCGCCTCGCATTTTTCATGCATCGGTGCGACCAAGGACACAGTGCGCGCCCAACTCGCAGAGTTGAAAGCCAACGGCGTGAAGCGCTTGGTCGCTTTGCGTGGCGACCTGCCCAGCGGTTTTGGTGCGGGCGGTGAGTTTCACTATGCCAGTGATTTGGTCAGCTTTATCCGGTCTGAAACGGGCGATGCTTTCTACATTGAAGTCGCCAGCTACCCCGAGGTGCATCCGCAGGCCAAATCACCCGAATCTGACATGCAGGCCTTTGCCACCAA
>CBDUEA010000418.1:0-2185 GCA_965365965.1 uncultured Polaromonas sp.
AAAGGTGTCACCGTCGTGCGTTTTGCGAAGCAGGAATTGATATAAACAGTTTTATAAGCTATTTATGACTGTAGCCGGCGTATTTGTTCTATATTTAGCTATTAAATATATAGCAAATTAATGTTTTGAAGCAGTTGATTGTAAAAGCAACCAAGCCTGCCCAGTTTGTACAAGTTTCCAGCCTTGTAACCGGGGTGAATTAAGCAAGCTTTTGGGAGCGACTAGCCAGTTACTAGCAGTACAGCCGCCGTACGAAGAACATCTGGTGTTTGGAGTACTTTTGCCGCTTGGGCGTCGAATTGACTGCCATCATTAAGTTCATTCTTCCAGTTATCGCTGCTTGCATTTTTTACCATTGTCCAGTCTTCTATGATTATCAAGGGGTGAATACTCTTCAAATAAAAGGGCAAATCGTATGGGTAACCTCCCAAGGTATAAATCGTATCGCTTGGCCGAGTTTGGTTGGTGATTGTTTGTGCGATATCGCGAGAGCTGCTTTGATGTTTGTCTAAGGCAAGACCCAGAGTCAATGCAAGGGCTAAGCACACATTCAAACTGGTGATGTACAAGAAAATCTTATTTTTTCTGGGTCGCTTTTGCATGTACGCTTCATAACCCAATGCAGCTAACAAGGCTAACGGGGGAACTATAGGAATGACATAGCCAATAACTTTTGTATTTGGAATGGAGAAAAAAATACATATTGAGATGAGCCAAATCCAACACAAAGTTAGCCAGTTTTTGATGTCAACTTCGTCATCATTTAAATGGGATCTGAATTTGACTTGCGGAATTTTTGGAATTTTCGGAAATTTCTTTCTCGTCTCGATTATTTGCTCCTTGGCTTGATACACAGCAAACAATGCCCAAGGAAAAAGTAAAACCAACAGCGCGACGATGTAAAACCACCAAGGCATCAGGTTGTTAAATGTAAGACTGGTGTAGCGCGAGAATTGCTGCACTCCAAACAGATAAGCCAACATCTCTGGAAATTGTTGTGCAGTAATTACAAACCAAGGCAACGTGATCAGGCCGAAAAGCGATACCCCACTGAACCATGGCAAATTTCGTATTTTGCCAAGTTGACGCGTCCAGATAAGCCAAATGAGCAGCACCATGCCAGGTAATGCAATGCCAATCAGTCCTTTACTCAACACACCAAGGGCACAAGCTATAAAACCACAGCGCGCTAAGTTGATATGTGGCCTGTCTCGTCCCCTAAAAGCCATCGCAAAGGATGAAATAGCGACGGTGATCCATGCTGCTACCACCATGTCGTGGTTGATATATTGGCCACCTGCAAGAAACGTCAAACTGGTTCCGAAAATTAAAATGACACGGTAAGCAACAGCTTCTGTGAAAACAGTGCGCGTTGTCAGGTAAGCCGTCAGCAACATGAGGCCTGCATGAAATGCAGACACCAACCTGAGCGCCCACTCATTGGCACCAAATACGGCCATGGAGGTGGCTTCAAACCAATACGTCAGGGGTGGTTTGTGAAAAAAGGGAATGCCATTTATTCTTGGCACCAACCAATCGCCAGACCGCAACATCCAAAGACCAATCTCGCCATAGCGACCTTCATCGGGTAATGCTAAGGGTCGTATAGCGGCCAATACCAATAGAAGCGCAAATAGACTCAATAACGTATGCCAAGATTTATTTCTTTGCGTGTCTAGGGTGAGCAGCAGTTCGGTTTTAGTCATGGACATTGAGTATCTAAACCGATGCTTAGCGCAAACTTAGCAACGAAGAGTCAAAGTTGCCTTACGTCAACGGGGCAAGATTTTAAAAAAAACAGCTTGGTAACTCGTTGTTGCAATTCCTTCATGAAGCTCAGTTCCAGCTAATTCTGACTCATTAGTCTCACTGGTACGCAAATATCTGCGTTTACTAGGAGAAGCACTATGAACCGTTACAGCAAATTTTCACTTTTAGCTATCGCTATTGCCGCAGCAGGCACCATGGCCTATGCCGCCAAAGGCATGGAGAACGATGCCTTGACTATTGCCAGCGCCAAAATTCCGCTTACGCAAGCGGTATCGACGGCTGAGGCACACGTAAATGGCAAGGCCATGCGTGCTGAGTATGAGCAATCTAAGCAGGGTTGGGTCTATGACGTGGAGGTCGTCAGCGGCGCCAAAGTCTTTGATGTCCGGGTTGATGCGGACAAAGGAACGATCAT
>CBDUEA010000419.1:0-2182 GCA_965365965.1 uncultured Polaromonas sp.
CTGCTGCTGCACGGGTGGCTATTCCGCCTCGCCGTCTATCCGCCTTCGGCAAATCCGACGACGCTTGCATTCCCTCAGCTTGGTTTTGCAGCTTGCTGAGCAAACCATCAAAGACGGCGATTTCATTTGCCGTCAGCACGCCAACCAAGCCTTGGTGAATCTCCAGCACTTGCGGGAACATCGCATCGTACAAAGCTTGGCCTGATTCGGTCAAAGTCAGTTCAGCGCGACGTTTGTCGTTGGCTTGCACTTGCCGGTGAATCAGCTTTTTCTGCACCAAGGAGGTGATGGCTTTGGAGGTGCGGGCGCGGTCTAGTTGGGCGCGGACGGCCAGTTGCGAAGACATGAGTGCTTGGTACTGCGCCAAGGCAGCAATCATCCGCCACTCGCGCCGCGTGATGCCAAAGCGACCTTCACACAGTCGAATGACGGGCGCGCCACCAATGCTGAGCAAACGGTTGAGGCGATAGAGCAGCAAATCTCCAAGGGCAGCGGGCTGGGCGAGACGGTTGTTTGGCATACAAATGCTGGGATGCAAGGGTTAACGATAGAAGTAATTGATTTGGTCAATCAAGTATGTTCGAACTAGACTGCAGTGGCAATGGTTTTATAACAACTGACCAAACCATAATACGTGCCACATTCATATAGGGAGACACTCATGACCACCAAACGCCACCTGTTGCAATCACTTATTTGTCTGACATTTTCACTACCCGCCGGCCTTTGGGCGCAAGACAATACCTTGCGTATTATCGTGCCCTACCCCGCAGGTGGCTCAACGGATTTAGCCGCACGCATTATCGCCAACGAGCTGCAACCACGCTTGGGCACACCGGTGATTGTGGAGAACATGATCGGCGCGGGTGGCAGAATTGCCATGCAAAATATCAAACGCATGCCCGCAGATGCCAATGTGTTGGTGATTGCCAACCCAGCATTGATCACCGTGGCACCGCTGGTCTATAAAACCAACGGCTATGAACCTAACGTCGATTTTCAGGCTATTAGCCAGGTCACCAGCTATGAATTTGGCATTGCTGTAGGGGCGGCTGTGCCCGTCAACGAGTTTGGCCACATGATGGCGTGGATCAAGGCCAACCCCGATAAAGCCAATATCGGCGTACCCGCCACCGGTAGCTTGCCGCACTTTTTTGCCCTGATGGTGAACAAAGCCACGGCAACGCAAACGCCTGTGATCGGCTACAAAGGCTCGGCCCCGCTGAACACGGATTTGATGGGAGGCCACGTCCCGGTGTCGATTGACACGTTGGACTCCTTGCTGCCTTTTCACCAGGCAGGCAAAATCAAAATTTTGGCCACCTCAGGCGAGAAGCGTTATTTAGCTTCTGTTCCTACACTGAAGGAGTCTGGCTTGAACACCGCAGCCACAGGTTGGAACGTGTTGTATGCCAAATCCACCATGCCGGCCGACAAGGCTGCCCGCATTGCCAAAGAAGTCAACGCCATCATGCAATTACCTGCGGTGCGTGAAAAGTTCGTCGCCGCTAAAACAGACCCGGTTGCATCCACCCAAGCGCAGACCAAAGCCATGCTGGCCAGCTTTAAAGCACAGTGGCAGCCGGTGATTGTGCAATCTGGCTTGAAGTTTGATTGATTTATTTAGTAGGAAACCATGTCAAATCACCCAAAGACCTCATCCCCTCTGACACGTCGAACGCTGATTCAAAGCTTAGCCGCCGCAGGCGCTGCCGGGCTACTGCCAGCCACGTCGTTCGCACAAGCCTACCCAAGCAAACCCATCAAAATTTTGATTGGGGTACCCGCAGGTAGCACGCAAGATATTTTGACGCGCGCTTTAGCCGATGCCATGCGCAGCACCATGGGCAGCATCATCCTTGACAACCGTTCTGGCGCGGCTGGCCGTATAGCGGCAGAGGCGGTTAAAAACGCTGACCCAGATGGTTACACCTTGTTGTTGGGCCCGGCTGGCATCATGACGGTTTTCCCCAGTGTGTACAGCAAGCTGAACTACGACCCTATCAAAGACTTTACGCCCATCATCAATGCAGCGAGTTTTGAGCTGGCGATGGTTGTGCATAAAAGCGTGCCCGCCAACAATTTGACTGAATTCATCGCTTGGGCCAAAACGCAGGGCGATAAAGCAAGCTTTGCATCCTATGGCGCTGGCACACCGTCGCATTTTTTGGGTGAAATGTTG
>CBDUEA010000420.1:0-2169 GCA_965365965.1 uncultured Polaromonas sp.
GCAACAGGCATGGATGAAAACTCTCGACCGGATTTGTCTTCATTCAGACAAAAAGGCGCGGATGCGATGGCTGTCGGTAGCGTCTCCCGACTGGCTGATGGTCGCTTGGATGTGCGTTTTCGCTTGTGGGATGTGGTGAAAGCAACCGACATTGGTGCTGAAAGCCATGTTGTCACGCCAGCCAACTCTCGCTTGGCCGCACACCGTATTTCTGACTATATTTATGAAAAACTGACGGGTGAAAAGGGTATTTTCTCAACTCGCATTGCCTACATCACCAAAGCTGGCACGCGGCATACGTTGTGGATCGCAGATTCAGATGGTGAGAACGCCAAGTCTGCGTTAACCAGCCCTGAGCCGATTATCTCTCCGTCATGGTCTCCGAACGGCGCACAGTTGACCTACGTGTCGTTTGAATCACGCAAGCCCGAAGTATGGACGCATGAGGTGCTGACCGGGAAACGCCGTTTATTGGCAAATTTCAGAGGCTCCAACAGTGCGCCAAGTTGGTCCCCAGATGGTCGCAATTTGGTAGTTACCTTGACACGCGATGGCAATGCACAGGTGTATACCTTACCTGCCAATGGCGGTGAGCCAAAAAGGCTGACAAAAAGTGACGGTATTGAGACTGAAGCTCGGTATTCAGCCGATGGTATGAGTATTTATTTTGTAAGCGACCGGGGTGGCTCGCCTCAAATCTACCGTATGGGTGCGGGTGGCGGTACAGGAGAGCGCATCACGTTTTCTGGTAGTTACAACATTTCTCCGAGTTTGAGTCCTGATGGTCGCTGGTTGGCTTATATTTCACGGATCGGCGGCGCCTTCAAGTTGCATGTGATGGAGTTGTCTACAGGCACAGTGACGGCATTGACGGATACGTCTGCGGATGAACATCCGAGCTTTGCTGCGAACAGCAAGTTGATTGTTTATGCGACTAAACTACAAGGCAAAGAGGCCTTGATGACCACGACATTGGATGGACGCATCAAGGCAACATTGGCCGGCGTAGGCGGCGATATTCGGGAACCAGCTTGGGGTCCATTTGAGAAGTGAATTTAGAAATAGATTCCAAAATCATTTTTAAAAATATTCAAATTACTTAACCGGAAAGTGTCATGAAAAAAATATTAATTGCCTTTATTTTTGCTGCGTCTTTGGTGGGCTGTTCAACGGGTGTCAAACTGGATGGCTCGGCTGATGACAAAGCTGGGAGCTCAACTTCTCAGTCATCAGGGGCTGCAGATGCAATGGCTTCAAAAGGCAGCGTAGCTTCGGTTGATTTAGGCGGTGTCGCTGGTGTTGGCGGCGGGCCAGCAAATGTAGGCAAAATTGTTTACTTTGATTTTGACAGCTACTTGGTCAAACCAGAGTACACCCCAGTGATTGAAGCGCATGTCAAGTTCTTGTCAAATCGCAAAACACAAAAAATCACAGTTGAAGGGCATACAGATTCTTCGGGCGGCAGAGAGTAAAACTTAGCATTGGGACAAAAGCGGGCAGAAGCTGTACGGCGTGCAATGGCTTTGTGAGGCTTGGCAGACGCACAAATTGAAGCGGTGAGCTTTGGTAAAGAAAAACCTGCTGCTTTTGGTAATGATGAAGACTCAATGGCTAAAAACCGCCGCGTTGAAATTAGTTACCGTTAATTTGATTCGATTTGATTTGATTGAGATTGCATGATGTTTAGAAGATGGATATGTGTTGCTGCTTTGTTCACATCGGTAAGTTCGCATGCGGGTATGTTTGATGACGATGAAGCACGAAAAGCTATTTTGGACTTGCGCCAACAAGTTACTGCGCTAAACGCAACTCAACAAAAAGTCTCTGATGAAGTGACGCAACAGCGCAGAAGCATGTTGGAGTTGCAAAATCAAATCGAAAGACAAAAAAGTGAGTTAGCGCAATTGCGTGGTGAAAATGAACAATTAACGCGGAGCGTGGCTGATGTTCAGATGCGTCAAAAAGATTTGGTACAAGCAACGGAACAGCGTATTGCCAAAATTGAACCCCTCACGGTGACTGTAGATGGGCGCGATTTTGTGGTGGAGCCGAATGAAAAGAGAGATTTCGACGCTGCCTTTGCAGTTTTCCGAGCCAGTGATTTTGTGAAGTCACAAAAAATGTTTTTTGACTTTATCCAGCGCTATCCAAATACTGGTTATTTTCCAT
>CBDUEA010000421.1:0-2166 GCA_965365965.1 uncultured Polaromonas sp.
CAGATTCCGGAGCACAACCTAAAATGTTGTCTGAAGAATCTAAAGCTCGTTTTGCTAAAGAGGTCGCTAAATATCCTGCTGATCAGAAGCAATCGGCGGTTATGGCTTGTCTGGCCATTGTTCAGCAAGAGTTTGGCTTTGTCAGTGTGGAGAGTGAGCGCGTTGTCGCAGAGTATTTGGGTATGCCGCCGATGGCGGTTCATGAAGTCACCACGTTTTACAATATGTATAACCAACGACCTGGTGGTAAATACAAACTCAATGTTTGTACTAATTTGCCTTGCCAGTTGCGTGACGGTTCAAAAGCGCTCAAGTATTTGGAAGGCAAGCTGGGGATTGTTATGGGTGAAACCACCAGCGATGGCATGTTTACTTTGCAGCAAAGTGAGTGTTTAGGCGCTTGTGCAGATTCCCCTGTAATGCTGGTAAATGATCGCATCATGTGCAGTTTTATGACGAATGACAAATTAGACCAATTGGTTGATGGTTTACGTTCTGTGTCATCCGATTCAAGTGCAAAGGGGGCGCTATGAGCGTAGCAGACCTTCTAGCTCAGTTTGCAGCCACTGGCTCTCAGTCATCTTTTCATGGCAGGCATTTAGAGCCTCAAATCATGAGTGGTTTAGATGGCTCAAATTGGCATCTCAAAGATTATGAAGCACGTGGTGGCTACCAAGCTTTACGTAAAATTTTGGCTAAAGATGGCGGTGTGGGTCTGACACAAGATCAAGTTATTGCTACGGTCAAAGAGTCTGCTTTGCGTGGTCGCGGAGGAGCAGGATTCCCTACGGGTTTGAAGTGGAGTTTTATGCCACGTCAATTTCCAGGTCAAAAGTATTTGGTTTGTAATTCTGATGAAGGTGAGCCGGGTACGTGTAAAGACCGTGACATCATGCAATTCAATCCACATATTGTGATTGAAGGAATGGCTATCGCAGCTTACGCCATGGGTATCAGTGTCGGCTATAACTATATACATGGTGAAATTTTTGCAACGTATGAACGCTTCGAAGCCGCACTTGAAGAAGCACGTGAAGCGGGCTTGCTTGGTGAGAAGATTTTAGGAAGTAATTTTAATTTTCAATTGCATGCAGCGCATGGCTTTGGGGCGTACATCTGCGGTGAAGAAACTGCGCTTTTGGAATCATTAGAAGGAAAAAAAGGACAGCCACGCTTTAAACCTCCTTTTCCAGCTAGTTTTGGTTTGTACGGAAAACCAACGACCATTAACAACACAGAAACATTTGCTGCTGTTCCTTGGATCATTCGTAATGGTGGTGCAGCCTATTTGGCATGTGGTAAACCAAATAACGGTGGCACCAAGATTTATTCAGTCAGTGGTGACGTTGAAAGACCGGGTAATTATGAAGTGCCAATGGGCACACCATTCGCTACATTGCTTGAATTGGCTGGTGGTGTGAGAAGTGGTCGCCAGCTTAAAGCGGTCATTCCTGGTGGCTCGTCAGCGCCTATCTTGCCGGCATCCATCATGATGGATTGCACCATGGATTACGACTCGATAGCCAAAGCTGGATCTATGTTGGGGTCAGGCGCTGTAATCGTCTTGGATGACAGCCGATGCATGGTCAAAAGCTTGCAACGTTTGAGTTACTTTTATATGCATGAGTCATGCGGACAATGCACACCGTGTCGCGAAGGTACGGGTTGGTTGTCGCGGATGGTAGATCGCATTGAAAATGGACAAGGACGCATGACAGACATTGATGTGTTGAACTCCGTAGCAGACAACATTCAAGGACGCACAATTTGCGCTTTAGGCGACGCTGCTGCGATGCCAGTTCGTGCAATGATCAAGCATTTCCGAGAAGAATTTATTTATCACGTCGATCACAAGACGTGTTTGGTACCGGCTTACGTCTAAGGTCTAAGAGTAGAAATAACATGATTGAAATTGAGCTCGACGGCAAAAAAGTAGAAACCTTGGAAGGCAGCATGATCATGCATGCAGCCGAACAAGCAGGTACCTACATTCCGCATTTTTGTTATCACAAAAAATTGAGTATTGCTGCTAATTGCCGCATGTGTTTGGTTGACGTTGAAAAAATGCCTAAACCCATGCCTGCTTGTGCGACCCCCGTATCGCAAGGCATGATTGTTAGGACTAAAAGCGAAAAAGCTATCAAAGCACAGCAGTCAGTCATGGAG
>CBDUEA010000422.1:0-2161 GCA_965365965.1 uncultured Polaromonas sp.
TTTCTTGAGCTTGAGTGCGCAAAAAAGTGCTGACAACACCGAGCGCTCCATCAAAGGCAGCTTTGCCAAATCACGCGATATCGTCAAGCGTTGGTGGCACCGACATTTTGGCAAACGCAGCAGCGACAACATCAAAGAGCCGGCTTTGGACAATGGCTCGGGGCTGTCGCGGCTAGAACGCGTGTCGGCGCAGGCCTTGACCGAGCTGTTGCGCGAAGCAGCTAATCACCCTGCCAGCGCCGTATTTGCAAGTTCATTGTCCGTCGCAGGTGTGGACGGCACCACGGCCAAAATGGCGCAACGCGGTATTGTGCAGCAAGCGATTGGCAATGCCCAACTCAAAACGGGTACGCTGCGTGACGTGATCTCGATTGCGGGCTATGCCACTGGCAAAAGTGGCCAGCGCTACAGCATCGTGGGCATCATTAACCACCCCAATGCGGGCCTTGCTCGCCCTGCGCTTGACGCCTTACTGGAGTGGACGGTGGTTGACAACTAGGTTTTTACTTCTCTTAACATCTCCGTTTTTTCAGCTCTCGTCTTCTAAACTATCATGCAAACTTCAGCATTCATCAGCGCAGAGCTGATTGGTTACGCGGCAGCCACTTTAACGACTGTGAGTTTTGTGCCGCAAGCCCTACACAGTTTCAAAACCAAAAATGTCAGTGGCATTTCTTTGGGTATGTACAGCACCTTCACGGTTGGCATTGCATTGTGGCTGATGTATGGCCTTCTCATCAGCGCTTGGCCTATCGTCATTGCCAACACCATCACCTTGGCTTTGGCGAGCGTGATTCTTGGCATGAAGCTGCTTTATAAATAAATGAGAAGTTACTAAAAAAATTGAATTCATCACCTGATCGAGATTTAACCGAACTTCTGGAGTCAGTTGACTCCGAAGCCCCTCTGCCGCAACGCCATTTATGGTTGATTAAATTATTTGACTGGATTCGGGGTGACGCCTCCAGTACGACTGCAGCTATCAGCCGCTTGCAATTGTTATTGGATGTGGTTCAAACACGACCGCAGCTGCAAACACGCTTGCGGCAATGGTGGCACCAACTGCTGCATATCGTGGATGCGTCCAGTTTGCTGGCAGATTTTGGCTTTGCGCAACGCAGTGCGTTTGTGAGCGAGTTAACCGAGCGTATTCGCCTGAAAATCTTACCCGCCACACCAGAAACAACCGATGCGGCGGTGCTGTTCTCCTTGGTATTGCCCAGTCAATTTGATCAACTGTGGTTGGCTGACTTGGATGAGCCAACCTTGGCGCGCATTGCCGATTTATTGCAAACTCCAAATATCGGTGAAAACGCCCAGACCGAATCGACCTATTGGCAAAACACGGTATTGGAAGCCATTACCTTCTGCGTTGGACATATCCGCGCCAGTGGATTCTCCCCGGAGTTGCGCACACGCATGAGCCGCTCGGCATTGATAGACAGGCCTTTTCACAGACTTGACATAGATTTGGACGAACTGCGCAGTGCGTTTTTTGCCTCGTTGAATAAAAAAGATACCGCAGCTTTACTTCATTTGGAAGCCATTACCACTCAATTTCGGGATCGCTTAGAAGCTTGTCGCCAAGCTGCAAACACGATCTACACGCATTTAGATGAGCATGGGATTTCGGTGAGTTTGGTATTCAGGTTGCGTGAAATGCGGTCGCGGGTGTTGCGCATACGTGAGTTGCTCGACTGTTTGCTGTCCGATCAACCCAACCTCTTCACCGCCAAGCTGTTGTCGCACTTGGTCAAAATTGGGGTGCACAGGCGCAGTCTGCGCGATTTAATTACGTCTAACACCACCATCTTAGCAGCCAAAATGGCCGACCGAAGTGCCGAAACGGGCGAGAACTACATCACTCGCAACCGAGCAGAATACTGGGACATGCTGCGCAAAGCTGGCGGTGGCGGCGCCTTGATGGCTTTTACGACGTTGTTTAAGTTTTTAATTTTGACCTTAGGTTTCTCTGCTTTTTGGGGCGGTTTTTACTATGGCGTTAATTACGCGCTGAGCTTCATCATCATCCAACTCATGCACTGGACAGTGGCCACCAAACAACCCGCTATGACTGCGCCAGCCATGGCGGTCAAGCTCAAAGACTTGAAGGCACCCAAGGCGATTGAGTTGTTTGTTGACGAAGTGACCCACGTGGTGC
>CBDUEA010000423.1:0-2161 GCA_965365965.1 uncultured Polaromonas sp.
ATACTTAAATTTGGGTTCTAACGAGGCTGTAAAAAAACCCGATGTCCACGCGCGCCATTGCGGTCGAGCACGTCTTGCAGATCAGATTTCGAGGTTTTGTCGCTCATGCCCAAATTGTGCCGCAATTTCACTCTCTTTTGCGCCTGAAGGCGGTCTTAGGGCCTGATTTCCACCCTATTGCACCCTGTGCTTACCCATGCTCGTCTTGGATAGCTTCTCAATGTTATGCACCATGCAATACAAACTCCACTGCGTGTTGACCTTGGCACGCCCGCGGTGATTGAACCGGGTCAGGCGCTTGTTATGCCGAACATTGGCAAACACTGGCTCCACCGTGCCAAAGCGTTGGCTGTACAACTGGCGGCCCTTGGCTGAGTCAATCGCTTGGCGCATGCGCTCACTGGGGTGGGTGTCATCTTTGGACTTTGGCTCAAAGCGGGTGACTTGTCGGCCACGTCCATCGTTGGGCTTCATCGGGCCTTTGAGGCATTGCTTTTTGCAGGGGCACGATTCGCAGTCCACTGCTTTGGCGGTGTAGCTCTGGTAGTACAAACCGCGTGCGGTGGTGTAGATCGTGCCTGGACTGCGCAACAGCTTCCCAGCCGGACAGGTGGCTGTGTTGTCGTCGTTAAAGGTGAAGTCTGCGGGCCGGAATCGTTTGACTTCTTTGTCTTGCCCGGTGGCTTTCTTCTCAGACAGTGGGTCGGGCTTGACTTTGTACTTGTCCTGCTCTGCAAAGCGCTCATCGCGGTAGCGCATCTGGTTGTCAGCAACCAGGGCGGGAATGCCTTGCTCCATCAGTTGTGCGATGTTGGCATCGCTGTGGTAACCCGCATCTGCGGTTACCAATGTTTCAGAAGTGCAAAAGGGCGATGCCTGTTCAATCATGGGTAGCAGCATGGCTTGCTCGGAACCCGAACCAATCACATCGGCTGCAATAATGATTTGGTTTGCACTGTCCACCGCAGCCTGTGCCGCGTAGCCTTGCATGACGCCTTTGCTGGTGGCCATCTTGGCGCTCTCAGGATCGGTGACGTTAGATTTGAGTTCCTTGCCTTTGCTGCCGTGGCGCTTGGGGGTGGTGGCTAGAAACTCTCGGGTGCGTTTGGCTTCCTTGCGCAGGGCGTCAATACGAGCCTGGCGTTTGGGCTCAAGCGCTTCTTCCAACCCTTGCTTGTCTTGGGCCTGGTGTAGGGCCAGGATCTTGTTTGCGGCCTTATCCAGGCGATCAGCCCGGTGGCGCAGTTCTTCATGGGTGCCGCTGCGTTCTTTGCTGGCGTTGCTGGGGAGCTTGACGCCGTCGATGGCGAACATCTCGCGTCCGATCAGACCTTGGGCATCACAGATCATCAGCACTTGGCTAAACAGGGGTTTGATTTGGTCGCTCAAACTGCAAACGAACTTGGCGATGTGGGCATGGCTGGGTTGGCTATCGCCACTGATGGCTATGAATTGGACGTTGCGCAAACATGCTTGCTCAATCGTGCGGCTAGAGATCAGGCCTTGGCTGTAGGCCAGCAGCACGATCTTGAGCATGACACGGGGGTCATAGGCGCTGGCTCCTACTTCATCGTTCTTGAACTTGGCATCCAAGGGTGCCAGGTCAAGCTCGTTGTTTACGAGGTAGTCCAGTGCGAAGGCGAAACTGCCGGGGATGATTTGTTCAGACAGCACGACTGGCAGCAGCATGCTGTTGCGGTCCTGGGGTTTGTAGCGGGCCATGGTTTACGGGTATGCAATGGGGATAGCAACATAACGTTTTAGACCACACAGCGGTAGACGAAAAATGCCAGTGGGAGAGGTTTTTTTACAGCCTCAACGTTCGAGCTAAGCGGGCGACGACGGCAGGACGCGCTGGACAGCAAGCGCAAAATGGGCCGCAGGCCCAGCGCTTGATGGCCGGCGTGGCCTGCCGTTGGCGCTCCGCTTGAGCGAGGGGTTAGGCTTCATACTGCGGCAATCACTCGCTCAATCGGGTCTGATTCTGCGTAGCCGGTGACCCAATCCCAGCCTGTGTGCAAAGACCACAGGAATTCCAGCATCGATTTTACGTCTTCATACTCAGTTGTCCAATTCTTACTCCGATAGATTATTCGGGATAGCGACTTGAGAAAGCCAAACGCTCGGCTGTCTTGAACATCTATCGTGGTCAGTGTGAAGT
>CBDUEA010000424.1:0-2159 GCA_965365965.1 uncultured Polaromonas sp.
GTGTCCACCCGTAAACACAGGTGGTGCAATCCCGGTGAATACGGCTCATGCGGCCTCTGCACCCGTGCGGGACGCAGCACAAAACCAAAATGGCGGTTGTAGGAATGCACAAGCGGCCCAGAGCCGATGGCGGAGGGGGTTTTCCTGAACTGCAGCACACCCCACATCACCTCGTCATAAAACCGCTCAGACCGCGCCATATCGCTCACCGTTATGAAGATATGGTCCATTCCGATGATTTCGGGCATGCAAGACTCCTGAGCTTTAAAATGCTTGATTTTAGTTTTTTTCTGACCTAGCCTTCGTAAAAATTTAATAGTTTGCTATTAATTTTATAGTGAGCGAAAGAATCATTTGACCTCAGCAGTCACTTCATCAGCACACAATAAAACCTGTGTTCTCCTAACACTGACGTTTTAGAAGACGATTTATGCGTTTAAAAATTTGCTGTTTTGCAGATAAACGGTTGGCCTCGTATTGGGCGAATCATTCCAATCTACAGTAAAACCAAATTTGCGAAAAGTATCAACGACGAGATGACCCACACCTAGCATGCTATAAGTTGCACCGTCTGGAGCGCCCCAAAAAGCAAGTGGTAGTTGGCTGGTTCGTTTGGCTCGGTTCAAATCTTGGCGTGTATAAAAACAGAAGCCTAGCAAACCAGAATCAACGCCGCCCTGCGCTTGAAACGCTTCATTGCAATCTGAAAAACCATCTTCCTGCGTGGTTCCTGCATCTTGTATAACTATCAATTTTGATTGTGAAAGCGCTTGGAACACTTGGTCTAAGTGCGTTTTGGCTGCACGCCATTCAGTTGCGCTCAGCTTCACTGATGCAAGTTCAAGCGGCGGCTGTGGAATGGGGTGACCTGTTAGGGCAGAAAGATAAGCTTGAACGTCACTGGACATTGCATTGGTGACAATGTGATTCCCATGCGTATCGCGAATATCTGCCTTTGCGCCTGCTTGAATCAACATTTGCAACGGCTCGACAGTTGGTGAAAATTCAGCCGCAAGATACAGCGGCGTTCTTCCGTCACGGCTCAAAGCATTAACTGGGCTGCCAGCTTTCAGGAGGGCTTCCGTAACAGCCAGTGCTTGCAGCTTTGCGACGGTGTTGCAACCCATCACTGCGCAATGTAGCGCCGTGAAACCATATTCGTTCATCAAAGTGAGGTCAACACCTTGGCTCAAATACGTATGGAGAGCATCTAAATCGCCACTTTGTGCTGCACCAAAAATATCTTTGCCCATGGTAAGAACCTTTTAAATTACATGCTTCATTTTTTTACACGTGTCTGTGCGAGAGAGATGCAGAAGTTGCCGTTTTGAGTCAAATTTAGCACTTGTAGCCTCTAAATCACGCATTTAGAGGCTATTTTTGGCTGTAGACGGCGTATTTATTCAATAGTTTGCTATCGAATAAATATTGCCGTTACTCCTTTGTCGTCACCACATTCCCACGCAACAAGCGCTGCGGCGCATCGGTGATGTTGATGTCTACCAGCTGACCAATCAGGCGATCAGGCCCCGTAAACACCACGGCGCGGTTGCATTCTGTGCGGCCAAACAGGGCGTTGGGGGTTTTGCGTGCTGGCCCTTCGACCAAGACGCGTTGCACCGTGCCCAAGCGACTGGCGCTGATCTTGACGACATTAGCGTCTATGGTGGCTTGCAAGTGTTGCAAACGCGCCAACTTCACAGCGTGCGGGGTGTCGTCATGCAGCGCTGCGGCTGGGGTGCCGGGGCGTGGGCTGTAGATGAAGCTGAAGGAGGTGTCGAAACCCACGTCGTTGATGAGCTTCATCATTTTCTGGAAATCGTCATCGGTCTCGCCGGGGAAGCCGACGATGAAGTCGCTGGACAACACCATGTCCGGGCGAATCGCACGCAGTTTGCGGATGGTGCTTTTGTATTCCAGTGCGGTATAGCCACGCTTCATGGCGCTCAAAATGCGGTCGGAGCCGTGCTGCACCGGCAAATGCAGATGGTTGACGAGCTTAGGCAACCGCGCGTAGGCGTCGATCAAACTTTGTGAAAACTCGTTCGGGTGGCTGGTGGTGTAGCGAATGCGTTCGATGCCGGGGATCTCGGACACGTAGTCCAGCAGGGTCGCAAAATCGGCAATCTCGCTGCTGTCACCCATCTTGCCACGATAAG
>CBDUEA010000425.1:0-2155 GCA_965365965.1 uncultured Polaromonas sp.
TGCTACATCTTCTGCTATCAATGCTGATGCAGTGGCATACCTTGGACAAACCAGTGGTGTGCTGGTCACGGCAGATTTGATGGCTGGCTTGGGGCTATCGCAGGTCTTGATTGATTTCACGCGGCCAGAGGGCACGATGGCGCATTTGCAGGTTTGCCGCAAGTTAGGCGTCAAAGCGGTGATTGGTACAACGGGACTGGAAGCGTCGCACAAAGCTGACATTGCTGAAATCGCCAAAGACATTGCCATCGTCATGGCTCCCAACATGAGTGTGGGCGTGAATGTGACGCTGAAATTGCTTGAAATGGCTGCTAAATCCTTGAATACTGGCTACGACATTGAGATCATTGAAGCGCATCATCGACACAAAATCGATGCGCCATCCGGCACGGCGCTCAAAATGGGCGAAGTTATTGCAGACGCTTTGGGGCGAGACTTGAAAGAATGCGCCGTCTACGAGCGCTACGGCGTTACCGGTGCGCGTGACCCGTCCAGCATCGGCTTTGCCACCGTTCGCGGTGGCGATATCGTGGGTGACCACACCGTCATGTTTGCCGGTTTGGGTGAGCGCATAGAAATTAGCCACAAAGCCTCAAGTCGCGACCATTACGCCAAAGGCAGCTTGATGGCCGCCCAGTTTTTGGCCAACAAGCCCAAAGGTCTGTACGACATGTTTGACGTGCTTGGTTTTCGCTGAATTTTCTCATCCTTCTTAGCGATTTCACCATGGATGCTTTTCACTTCATCACCCAAGGCGACGCCATCAGTAAAGCGGTTGCCATCCTTTTGCTGCTGATGTCGGTGGCAAGCTGGGTCGTTATTTTGATGAAAGCATGGGTTTTGCGCCGTGCCAGCAGCGATGTGGCACGCAGTACCGCTGCATTTTGGCAGTCTCCTGCTTTGACGGCCGGTTTACAGCAAGCAAGCAATTTTGACGCCACTGGTTTGGTGACGCCCTTGATAGTAGCCAGTCAGTCGGTCGCTGCAACTTCTACAGCAACACAAACCAGCTTGGCACAAGCGGGCGACAAAGGCCAGCAACTCACCCGCGTCCTGCGCGATGCTTTGCACAAGATCATTAACCAACTCAATTTTGGCCAAGTATTACTGGCTACGGTCGGTTCGACAGCGCCTTTTGTCGGCTTGCTGGGCACGGTTTGGGGCATTTACCATGCCTTGTCTAGTATTGCTGGGGCGGGGCAAATGACCATTGCTCAAGTCTCCGGGCCGGTGGGCGAGGCGCTGGTCATGACGGCTGCAGGCTTGGTCGTCGCCATTCCGGCTGTCTTGGCTTACAACGTCTTTGGCCGTGTGATTGGCCGCATCGAGGCTGATTTGGAAGGCTTTGCCAGTGATTTGCGCGGCTTGCTGATGGATTCTGAGGGCTAACCAGCATGGCTTTTGGTCGCTTAGAACGTACAAAAAGCGGATTGCCCATGAGCGACATCAACATGACGCCGCTGGTTGACGTGATGTTGGTGTTGGTCGTGATTTTCATCATCACCGCACCCTTGATGACCAGTTCCATCAAGCTCGACTTGCCCAAAACTGAAGCTGCCAAACCCGTCGAAACACCTAAATTTGTGACCTTGGTGGTTGACAAAACAGGACAAATCTTCTTGGGTGACCAGCCCACCAGCGTCTCTCAATTGGCGGAATCTTTGACCAATACAGCCAAATCGAACCCTGAAACCGAAGTTCAGTTGCGCGCGGACACCACCGTGCCTTATGGACGTGTGGTTGAAGTCATGGGGATTGCTCAAAAAGCGGGTTTGAACCGTATTGGCTTCGTTGCAGAGGCCAAGTCAGAGCCAAAATCGCCCGAAAAAGCAGCAACACCGTAAAAATGCACACCAGTGCAGCCTCTACAATTGAGGCATGACTGATTTATATGACCATTTAGCGATTGAAAAAGCTGCCCACAACTACTGGGCAGAGCGCGATGCCTACCGCGTGACCGAAGGCGCGCTCGACGCGCAAGGCAAGCCCAAGCCCAAATACTACGCCTGCTCCATGCTCCCCTACCCAAGCGGCAAGCTGCATATGGGTCACGTGCGTAACTATACTATCTCTGACGTACTGAGCCGTTATTATCGCCTCAAAGGTTATGAAGTCATGCAGCCAATGGGCTGGGATGGTTTTGGCTTGCCAGCAG
>CBDUEA010000426.1:0-2151 GCA_965365965.1 uncultured Polaromonas sp.
TCATGCCAAAACCCCAGCGCATCGCCAAGTCAATGTCGCGTGCGGATTCTGCGACAGTTTGCAAATGCACGGCAGCGTAATGCAGCTGGTCGCGCAGGATGGCCCACAAAAAACGCGGCTCAGCGCCTTCGGCATTGCGCAGCAAACGCAGACGTTCGCCGGCAGGTTTTTTGAGCATGCGTCCAACAACCTCATTGGCTTTAGCGCCGCTCGGCACGTAATCTTGCTCATCTGCGTCAAAACGCAAAATATCACGGCCCAGCTTCTTGTAAAAACCAGCCCCTGTTTTTTGTCCCAAATTGCCCAATTCGAGCAATTTAGCCAGCACGTTAGTCGTTGCGAAGTTGCCGTAAAAAGGGTCACTCTCCACCGTTAAATTGTCTTGCAGTGTTTTGACCACATGCGCCATGGTGTCCAAACCCACCACGTCGGCGGTGCGGAAGGTGCCCGAGCTGGCGCGACCTAGCTTTTTGCCCGTTAAATCGTCAACCACGTCATACGTCAGACCAAAGTTTTCGACCTGCTTCATGGTTGCCAACATGCCGGCAATGCCGATCCGGTTGGCGATGAAGTTAGGCGTGTCGTGCGCGCGTACCACGCCTTTGCCCAAACCACTGGTGACAAAGGCTTCCAAGTCGTTTAAAACTTGCGGTCCAGTCGTTGGTGTGTTGATCAACTCCACCAAATACATATAACGCGGTGGGTTGAAGAAGTGGATGCCGCAAAAACGTGGCTTGATCGCCTCTGGCAAAGCCTCCGACAGCTTGGTGATGCTTAAGCCCGAGGTGTTGCTGGCTACGAGGGCATGTTCAGAAATGAACGGTGCAATCTTGTGGTACAGGTCGGTCTTCCAGTCCATGCGCTCAGCAATCGCTTCAATAATCAGATCGCAACCTGTGAGCAGTTCCATGTGCTCTTCATAGTTGGCTGTTTCAATCAACGCTGCATCCTCGGGGACACCCAGCGGTGAAGGTTTGAGTTTCCTCAAACCTTCCACAGCTTTCATAGCAATGGCGCTCTTAGGACCTTCTTTGGCCGGTAAGTCAAACAAAATGACAGGTATTTTGCAGTTGACCAAATGAGCGGCAATTTGTGCGCCCATCACCCCTGCGCCTAAAACAGCGACTTTTTTAACTTGAAAACGAGACATGGTTAACTTTCAAATAATTTATTGCACACGCACCCAGGTTTGCGTACGACCAATTCCGAACACGGAGCCACGCACTTCCAGTTTTTTGCCATCTTCAATGGGTGTTAAGCGAAGCGCGTAGTTTTTGCCATTTTCAGGGTCAAGAATCTTGCCTTCTTCCCAAACGTCTTTGCCGTCAACTTTTTTAGCACCACGGATGATTTCCAAACCTAAAAATGGTTTGTCTTTCCTATCGTCGCTGCATTCTTTGCAAATAGCTTTTTGATCGGCCTCTTTGCGCAAAAGTTTGGTTATTTTTCCACTCAGCACACCAGCTGACTCTGTCACCACAATTTCAGACTTGATTTCCTTTGTTTTGTCGTCAATCGTGTGCCAAGTGCCGATAGGCGACATTTGTGCAAATACGAAACTGCTGGTTGCGAGGGCTGTAATAGCGATGCCAGAGAACAAGATGCGTTGAAACATGGTTGACCTTTCAAAGTTTGAAAAAAAGTGACGCGAAATTAAGCCAAAGCAGCATCTGTATCCAGCAGCACCTTGCTGCCGGAACGCGCTGTCAACATCAATGATGCCGTTTCTGGGAACAAACGCGCAAAGTAAAAACGTGCAGTTTGCAACTTGGCTTGGTAAAACGGGTCGGTATTACCCGCAGCAATTTCACGCAACGCCACCTGTGCCATGCGCGCCCAGAAGTAGCCAAACACCATGTGACCCACCACGCGCAGGTAGTCCACCGCTGCAGCGCCCACTTCGTCTGGGTTTTGGAAACCTTTGAAGCCAATTTCTGTCGTGAACTTGGTTACTTTGTCGCCCAAATACGCAATCGGGTTGATGAACTCTGCCATCTTCTCGTTCACGCCTTCTTCGGCCACCAAAGCGCCAATCAGTTTGCCGAATTTCTTCAGCGTCGCACCGTTGTTGCCTAAAATCTTGCGACCCAGTAAATCCAGCGACTGGATGGTGTTGGTACCTTCATAAATCATGTTGATGCGGTTGTCGCG
>CBDUEA010000427.1:0-2151 GCA_965365965.1 uncultured Polaromonas sp.
GTGCTGATGTTGGAAGGCTGCGTGCAACCCGCCATGTCGGCCAACATCAACGCCGCCACCCGCCGTGTGTTGGATGCGGCAGGCATCCAGACGCTGGTCGCACCCAAAGCTGGTTGTTGCGGGGCAGTCAAGTTCCACCTGAACGACCAAGATGGCGGCAAAGCCCAGATGCGCACCAACATTGACGCCTGGTGGTCGCTGGTCGAATCTGGCGCTGTAGAGGCGATTGTGATGAACGCCTCCGGCTGCGGCGTCACCGTCAAAGAGTACGGCCACATCCTGCACGACGACCTGCAGTATGCCGAAAAAGCCAAGCGCATCAGTGACTTAACCAAAGATCTGAGTGAACTTTTGCCGGATTTGGTGGAACAACTTCGCCCCAAAGTCTCCGTCAAATTAGCCGAGCAAGTCGCCTTTCACCCGCCTTGCACCCTGCAACATGGACAGCAGCTGCGCGGTGGCGTCGAGCAGCACCTGGGCGCGCTGGGCTTCAAAATCCAGGTGGCGAGTTGCGAAGCGCACCTGTGCTGCGGCTCGGCGGGCACGTACTCGGTCCTGCAGCCTGAGCTGGCTTACCAGTTGCGGGACAGAAAACTGGGCAATTTGGCGGAGATGCAACCGGCGGTGATCGTTTCCGCGAATATTGGCTGCATCACGCATTTGCAAAGTGGCACGCAAACGTCGGTGAAGCATTGGGTGGAATTGCTGGATGCAGCGCTGACATAGAGGTTTGATAGAAGCTCGATAGAAGTTGGAATGCAATCTCCTTGAGATATGTATGCCATTGCGAACGCTGAGTTCAATTAAATACCGTTTGGTATAAAATTGAAGCTTGCAAGCAAAACAAACCCTCACTCTTTCAGCCGCAGATGTGTCCCGAGTCATTGAAATGGCTTGGGAAGACCGCACCCCTTTTGACGCGATTGCCATGCAATTTGGCTTGGCAGAGAGCGCTGTGATAACGCTCATGCGGCGCGAGCTAAAGCCGGCTTCGTTCAAATTGTGGCGTCAACGTGTCACGGGTCGCAGCACCAAACATGCTGCACTCCGTAGCCCAGACGTCAATCGCCACCGCGCAGTGCATACGAGGCCTTAACTCAGTCGAAGCGTTACCTGCTGTTCCAAACATCGAACTCAAAGGAATTTATATATGCAAGATTTACCCATAGTTGTCATCACTGGCGCACGAGGTGGTATTGGCCGTTCCTTGGTCGCAGAGCTCGCCGAGCGGGGCGGGTTGCGCATCGTTGGCGTCAGCCGAGATGCTGCGGCACTGGCCGATTTACCGCTGGCGTTGGCTGTACAAGCTGATTGCACCACACCTGAAGGCGTTGCTGAAGTTTTTGCACAATGCAAAGAGGCGCTGGGTGCCGTGCCCACCTTGCTGGCGCATTGCGTCGGCAGCACCTTGATTGCACCCATGCACCGCACCACCAACGAGCAATGGCAAGCGGTTATGCGAACGAACCTGGACAGCGCTGCCTATATGTTGCGCGGCTGGGTGGAGGGCTTACGCGCAGGAAATCAAAGCGAACCTATTGGCAACAGTGCAGCTGTGTTTGTCAGCTCCGTCGTTTCACGCATCGGCGTGGCACAACACGAGGCCATTGCTGCCGCCAAAGGCGGTGTAGAAGCCTTGGTGCGCAGCGCAGCCGCCACGTATGCAGCGCAAGGGTTGCGCGTCAACGCGGTTGCCCCAGGTATGACGGATACCCCCATGACCGCAGGTATGTTGAAGTTGCCCGCCATGCGCGAAGGTGCGGGCAAACAATATCCACTGGGTGGTGTGCAAACAGCGCAGCAGGTCGCGCAGACCATGGCTTGGTTGCTGTCTGAGCAAGCATCACGGATCACAGGGCAAGTGATTGCTGTTGATGGTGGGTTTACTACGATACGGCCGTTGGTGCGATAAAGGGGCGGCCACGCTGGTGAAGTATTGGGTGGAATTGCTGATTTCGGCGCTGGTTTGACGAATTTGACCGGTTTTGAAGGCTAAATTAGCCTATAGCCGTCGTATTTATTGCCTTGATAGCTATGTTATTTATAGTGATTTGCGGCTATCATTTTCACTGGCGTGGCTGGTTTGTTTCCCCCACTCACCCCCAGCCCTTTAGCACGTGCACCGCACGTGCGAGGGATAGCCCTGCCCAT
>CBDUEA010000428.1:0-2147 GCA_965365965.1 uncultured Polaromonas sp.
CCCGACCAGGGCGCCAAAAATCACATGCGTATCCACGATGCCCGGTTGCACGATGCCTTTGCCGATCGTCGCCGCCACACTCAGGTGGAAGACAAAAATGGCCATGAAGTTGAAGAAGGCGGCAAACACCACCGCTTGGCCCGGCTTGAGCACCCCGGTCGATACAACGGTCGCAATCGAGTTGGCCGCATCATGAAACCCGTTCATGAAGTCGAACACGATGGCCAGTACCACCAGCAATACCACGACCCACAGGGTGGTTTGGACGGTTTCCATAATTGAACCGTTCCTCTCAGATCACGAATTCTCGAGGACGATGCCCTCGATCAGGTTGGCTACATCCTCGCACTTGTCGGTGATGGTCTCGAGCAGCTCATAGATCGCCTTGAGCTTGATGAGCTCGCGCACATCGGCTTCTTCCCGAAATAATTTGCTCATGGCAGCGCGCAAGACACGGTCGGCATCGTTTTCGAGTCGGTCGATTTCTTCGCAGATCTTGAGCGCCGCTTCTGCGGTGGCCGGGTCGGCCAGCTTGTTGAGCAGTTTGACCGCCGATTGCAAGCGCTCGCAGCATTTGACGCTCAGGTCCGTCAGGCGTGAGATCTCGTCCGTCATATGGCGGATGTCGTACAACGACATGGTCTCGGCAGAATCCTGAAAAAGATCCGCCACATCGTCCATGGTGTTGATCAGGTTATGGATCTGCTCACGGTCGATGGGCGTGATAAAGGTCTTGTGCACCGCCTTGTTGACCTCATGGGTCACGCGGTCTGCAGCAAGTTCGGCGTTGTCCACATCCTGCGCGTACTTTTCTCGCAGATGTGGGTCGTTGTAGTTGGCAACGAGTTGGGCAAAGGAATGCGCAGCTTCCACAATGCAATCCGCATGCTGGTTGAACATCTCAAAAAAATTTCCCTCTCGGGGTAACAGCTTTCCAAACAACATGCCAACTCCTGAACGAACACGCAACGGACCAGGCGACGCGGAATGCGTGTTGCCGGATGGCCTGTCAAAAATGCACAGGCGCGATTTTAACCACCCTGTCCAGAGAGCCCATTTGCGCAGTTGTAGGAAATAACGGACAAAGCCAAGCCATGACCTCTCACAGACACAGGACAAGACACGGGCTAAATTGGACACTCGGCGAAGCGCTGCAATCAGTGTCTTTGCCTCCAAGCAGTCGTTCTGCACACGCTCCACCAAGGAATGCTCTTATGAAAACCCCGCTTCGTTTATTGCCCGTTGCACTGGCACTTGCTTGCTGCGCTACCGCGGCCACCGCACAAACCTCGACCCGTTCTGCCAGCAATATGTCAGAGCGTTCGTCCATGATTCCTTATACGCAGCAAGGCTATGTTGGCCTGAACATGGGCCAATCCAAGTACGACCTGAATTCAGGTCGCGGTGGATTTGGCTTTGACGACACTGGCACCGCAGTCAAGTTGTATGCAGGCGGGTACTTCAACCCCAACTTCGGCATGGAATTTGGTTATCTCAACTTTGGCAATGCTGCGCGCGTGGGCGGCAAGACCAAGGCGCAGGGCTTGAACCTGAGCTTGGTGGGCCGTGCCCCGTTGAATGAACAGTTCGACGTTTTTGGCAAGATCGGTACCACCTATGCCCGCACTCGCACGGACGGCTATCCCGGTCTGGGGGTGGCAACCGGCAAGGACAACGGATTTGGCCTGTCGTACGGCCTGGGCGTACGCTGGGCGTTCAATCCGCAGTGGGCTGCCGTGCTGGAATGGGAGCGCCACCGCCTGCATTTTGCCGATGGCAAATCCAATACCAACATGACCACATTGGGTGTGCAGTACCGTTACTAAAGTACCTCGCGCACGCATCAAAACCTGTCGCCCTTTTAAAGAGGCCGGCAGGTTTTCTTAATGTGAAGCCGCGTAAAACCTGATGTCTGCCCCAACGCGGCGCTGCTGCTCACTCTCCCAGATAGGCAGCGCGCACTTTCGGATCGTCCAGCAGATCCTTGCCCAAGCCCTGCATGGTGATCAGGCCCGACTCCATGACATAGCCGCGGTCGGCGATGGCCAGGGCACGGCTGGCGTTTTGCTCGACCAGCAAAACCGTGACGCCTTGCGCATACACATCGCGCACCACTTCAAAGATCTTGTCGACCATGATGGGCGACA
>CBDUEA010000429.1:0-2144 GCA_965365965.1 uncultured Polaromonas sp.
GACACATTGGTGCTCAACGGACGCAAGTGGTTCATCACAGGCGCGGCTCATCCTCATTGCAAATTGCTGATCGTCATGTGCCGCAACGCCAGTGATACCGACACGGTGACTGCAGATGCCAACGAAGCAAGCCAAAAACACCACAATCACAGCATGGTGCTGGTACCTTTGGACACACCGGGCGTGCAGGTTTTACGCAATATTTCAGTGGTGCATCACCACGCCCCCGAGGGGCATTGTGAAATTCGCTTCCAAGACGTTCAAGTCCCTAAAGACCACCTGCTGGGTGACTGGGGGGCGGGTTTCGCCATGGCGCAGGCACGACTTGGACCTGGACGGGTACATCATTGCATGCGCACGATTGGTCAATGTGAATTGGCACTTGCTCTCGCCACTGAGCGTACCCTAGAGCGCCAAGCGTTTGGCAAATACCTGTCTGACTTTGCCAATGTACAAGATTGGATTGCGGAGTCGCGCATCGAGATTGACCAAGCCCGCCTTCTAGTGCTGCATGCCGCTTGGTTGTTGGATGGCGGTACCGCAGATACTGGCTTGCTGCGTGCCCAAATTGCCGCCATCAAAGTGGTGGCAGCACGCTTGCAAACGCGGGTGGTTGACCGCGCTATGCAGGCTTTTGGAGCCATGGGTTTGTCACCCGACACGCCGTTGGCCTATTTCTGGACGTGGGGGCGAGCCATGCACTTGATGGATGGCCCTGACGAAGTACATTTAAGAACCGTCGCCCGCCACGAACTGGCTCAAGCCCGACAGCGGCTGGGCAAGACCGCAGCCTACTTCACGACGCCAGAACAGTTGTTGGCACCACCGCGCATACGGTAAAGCATCTTGCTTTTGAAGCAAAATTTTTAGTTTAGCTTTAACGAAAATTCCACCATGGCAGCACGCGGCGCATAGACAGCACCTCACCGCTTTGCATCGCAGCGTAGCCTGGGATGGTGGCTAATTCTGCTTGCCAAGCGGGTGTTTGCAGCAGTTGGCGCAAGGCCAAGATGCCTGGTTGCTCTAAAGCAGACTTGAGGCAAACCAGATGGTAACGCTCTTGCGCCAATGGCACAAAGTCCAAACCTGCGCGCAATGCTGCCACTTCAATGCCCAAGCCGACGTCCGCTTGGCCGGCGACCACAGCGTGGGCGACGGCGGCGTGGGAGGGTTCGGACTGGTTGTAACCGGTCAGGTCAGTAGCTGTCATGCCGGCATGAGCCAACATTTCGTCCAAAACCACACGGGTACCCGTGCCCAAGGCACGGTTGGCAAAGCGGGCTTGGGTGCGTTTGATATCCAGCAGACTGTGCAAGCCCAATGGATTACCGGGCGCGACCATCAAACCTTGGGTGCGCTGCGCAAAGCCGATGATTTTGTGCAAACCAGTTTTGAGGAGCGGCTTGTAGGTGCGCTCGGTCAAGGTTTTGATGCTGGTGTTTTGCAAGGTATGAAAGCCTGCCATCACGCAGCGGCCTTCGTTCAAAGCGCGGATCGCGTCGACGCTGCCAGTGAAGCGGATGTCCAGATGCAAGTTGGGCAGGGCGGCCTCGCGTAATTGGCTCAGCGCATCGTCATGGCTGGCGTAAAGCGTCACCACATGTGCGCTGTCATCAAAAGCCACGGCAAATGAGCGTTCTAGCTCGGCACGCAGTGCTTCAATTTGTGGCGCTAAACGCGCCTGCGCTTGGCGTTCAGCCCACATCAATTTGGTACCAAATTCCGTTAAGCGAGCCGCTTGGCCTTTTTCCCACAGAACCAGTTCGTGACCAAGCTCTTTTTCCCAGCGCTTCAACTCGCCCCACACATGGCGGTACGACAAACCCAGCCCGCGTGCCGCGCCTGAGATAGACCCTTGTGACGAGACGGCTTGTAGCAGGTCAATCAACGGATTGCGCACCAACGCAGGTCGGCTTTCTTGGCTGAGTGTGTAGTGGAATTGGAGCCTATGCATAGCGTTTCATATCGCGGGTTTGAGATTCAGTTGATACGATAACCGATGTTGTAAGAGTTTTTTATTATTAAAGGTAATTATGCGATTTAAAAATATATTTAAGCACTTAGTCGTAGTATTTATTGCTTATTCAGCTATTAATAGTGTAGCAATTAAAAGTGCTTTGGCGCAATCTACGCCATCCATTGTC
>CBDUEA010000430.1:0-2138 GCA_965365965.1 uncultured Polaromonas sp.
AACGACGTCATGGTGGCTGGTCTAGGCGTTAAATACATCTTGGTTGGGGACGATTTTCGTTTTGGCGCCAAACGTGCAGGTGACTATGCCATGCTGGACGCCGCTGGCACCCAACTGGGTTTTGAAGTGGCCCGTATGAACAGCTACGAAGTGCATGGCTTGCGTGTATCAAGCTCTGCGGTGCGCGAAGCCTTGTCCTTCGGGCAAATGGATGAAGTTGCCAGATTACTGGGGCGACCTTACAGCATCAGCGGCCATGTGGTTCATGGCCGGAAACTGGGGCGAGATCTGGCTTGCCCGACACTCAATTTACGCTTTTCTCACTGGAAGCCCGCTGCTAGCGGCATCTTTGCTGTCAAGGTTTTTGGTCTCTCCCCTAACCCCAACGACTCCTTTGACGGGGTTGCCAATTTGGGCATCCGGCCATCACTCGACCCCAACGACGTCAACGGTGGCCGTGTTTTGCTAGAAACACATTGTCTTGATTGGCCAGCCGCTTTGGGCACTGATGGCGGTTACGGTAAAATCATACGTGTGGAACTCCTGCATAAACTACACGACGAACTCAAATACGACAGTTTGGATGCTCTGAAGGCCGGCATCGCCAAGGACTGTGTGGATGCACGTGCCTTTTTCGAATCACGAATTTGAAGGGGTCAAGACGCAAAGTCTTGACCCCTCACCCCTTGCCTTCACTTCATTCAAAGCCTTGAGTCATCAGGCTTACCTTTCTTTTTGGCAGACAAGACTGAATGGTCTATTTGCCCCTCATTTGCCTCACATACCATCATGACCGAACAAACCTCTCAACCCGCAACGGATTACCGCAGCACTTTGAACTTGCCCGACACGCCTTTTCCGATGCGTGGCGATTTGCCGAAACGCGAACCCGGCTGGGTCAAGTCTTGGGAAGACAAAGGTATTTACAAAAAACTGCGCGATGTGCGCGCTGGTAAACCCAAATTTGTGCTGCACGACGGCCCGCCCTACGCCAATGGGCAGATTCATATTGGCCACGCCGTCAATAAGATCTTGAAAGACATGATTGTCAAAGAGCGTCAACTCGAAGGTTTGGACGCTGTGTACGTGCCCGGCTGGGATTGCCACGGCTTGCCGATTGAAAATGCCATTGAGAAACTCTATGGCCGCAACCTGCCACGTGACGAAGTGCAAGCCAAAAGCCGCGCTTTTGCGACCGAGCAAATTGCGGGTCAAATGGCTGACTTTAAACGTCTAGGCGTTCTGGGCGAGTGGGACAACCCCTATCGCACCATGGATTTTGCCAATGAAGCCAATGAAATCCGCGCACTCAAGCGCATCATGGAGCGTGGCTTTGTCTACCGTGGATTAAAGCCTGTTTACTGGTGTTTTGATTGTGGCAGCTCGCTAGCTGAGTTTGAAATTGAATACGCCGACAAAAAATCACAGACTTTAGATGTTGCCTTTCAATGCGCTGAACCTGAAAAGCTCGCCGCTGCTTTTGGCTTAGACAAGCTCAGCAAGGACGCTTTTGCGGTCATCTGGACGACAACCGCGTGGACGATTCCGGCCAACCAAGCGCTGAATTTAAACCCCGAGCTGGAATATGCCTTGGTGGATACTGAGCGCGGTTTGCTGATTTTGGCGGCGGTGCTGGTTGAAAAGTGCATGGCACGTTACAAACTTGAAGGTCACGTTTTAGCGACCACTTTGGGCAAAAACCTGGCCTTGCTGAAGTTCAAGCACCCGCTGTATGACGTGGATACCGGCGACTCGACGCAAAACTATAAACGCTTCAGCCCCGTGTTTTTGGCGGATTACGCTACCGCTGACGACGGCACGGGCTTGGTTCACTCTTCCCCCGCTTACGGCGTTGAAGACTTTAACAGCTGCGTTGCCAACGGCATCACCACCGATGACATCTTGAATCCCGTGCAGGGCAATGGCCGCTACGTGGACGAGTTGCCCTTGTTTGGCGGTTTGAATATCTGGAAAGCCTGCCCCGTGGTCATCGAGGCGCTGCAAAATGCCAACCGTTTGATGGCGACTGAGACCATCACGCACAGCTACCCGCATTGCTGGCGGCACAAAACGCCGGTGATCTACCGTGCTGCGGCGCAGTGGTTTATCCGCATGGATGATGCAACTCAAGCCACAGC
>CBDUEA010000431.1:0-2135 GCA_965365965.1 uncultured Polaromonas sp.
TCGGTGAGCGGGTATTTTTTGACCATGCGATGGGTGTGGTGGTGGGTGAAACGGCTGAAATTGGCGACGGGTGCACCATTTACCAAGGCGTCACGCTGGGCGGCACCTCTTTGTACAAAGGCGCAAAACGCCACCCGACGCTGGGTAAAAACGTCGTGGTTAGCGCGGGGGCTAAGGTGTTGGGCGGCTTTTTGGTGGGGGATAACGCCAAAATCGGCAGCAACGCCGTGGTCATCAAACCCGTGCCTGCAGGTGCGACGGCGGTGGGCATTCCGGCGCGGATTATTCCTAGCAAAGAGGGCGAGAGCGCCGATGTCACGCCGCCAGACCCGAAATTCAGCGCCTACGGCATCACCAATGAGGACGACCCCGTCAGCCAAGCGCTGCGTGGCTTGGTCGACAGCGCCACCACGCACGACCACCAAATCGCGCTGCTGTGGCAAGCCTTGGAGCAACTGGTACGGACTGGCAAAGTGGGCGATTGCGTGCCTGAAGAGGCTTCGCTGAAAGAGTGCTTTGAGGCGGAGAAGCTCAAAGAGTTGATCGGGAAGTGATCAGAAAGCTGATCAGAAAGTGATCAAAAATAGCTCTTTTCGATCAATTTATAGCAAGATCTACTATTAATTCAGTAGCAAACTAATGAACAAATATGCCGGCTAGTCGCGATTTAGTGCTTATTTAGCCGTGTATTTGTCAAAATTAACGCTATTCCTTCAATTTATCAATATCCAGCCGCCAAGCCCGTGTTGCGACGTGGGTCGTTCGCGCCGTAGAACTTGTTGTTGCCGCGTGGTTTGCCGCCCAAGGTGGGGGCGCCTACCAAAATCGCTGCCAAATGGTTGGGCGCTTGCGGTGCACCGAGGTTGTGACCCATGCCGACCAGGATTTTTTGGGTGTCAGGGCTGATGCCGAAGGTGTCCATATTGGTCACGTCTGGCAACCATTGCTGGTGAAAACGGGTTGCATCCACGGCTTCTTGCACGTTCATGCCGTAGTCAATCACGTTCCAGATGGTGTGCGTCACCGCTGTGATGATGCGGCTGCCGCCCGGTGTACCAACCACCATGACGGGTTTGCCGTCTTTGGAGATGATGGTGGGGCTCATGGAGCTCAAGGGGCGCTTGCCCGGTGCGATAGAGTTGGCTTGGCCTTGGACTAATCCGTAGATGTTGGGCACACCGATTTTGGCGGTGAAGTCGTCCATCTCGTTGTTCATCAACACGCCGGTTTTGGCAGCAGTGACTTTGGCGCCAAACCAGTCGTTCAAGGTGTAGGTCACGGAGACCGCGTTGCCCATGCTGTCCACAATAGAGTAATGCGTGGTGTTGGTGCCTTCATGCGGGGCGACGCCGGGCTTGAGGTCTTTGGAGACGCCGGCTTTGTTGGGGTCAATCACGGCGCGGATGCTGGCGGCGTAGTCTTTGCTGAGCAAGCGGTCCAGCGGGTTTTTCACAAAATCAGGGTCACCGAGGTAGCTGTTGCGGTCTAGGTAAGCGTGGCGCATGGCTTCGATTTGATAGTGCACACTTTGAGCGGAGCGAAAGCCCAGATCTTTGAGTGGGTAGCCTTCAACGATGTTCAAAATCTCGCAAATCACCACACCGCCTGAGCTGGGTGGCGGGGCAGAGATGATGTGGTAACCGCGGTAGTCGCATTCCACAGGAGCCAGTTCGCGCACCTTGTATTGGTTTAAATCTTCTTGGGTGATGATGCCCTTGCCCGCTGTACTGGCAGCCACGATATTGGCACCGACCTCGCCTTTGTAGAACCCATCAATGCCTCGTTTGCTGATCAAGGTCAAGGTTTTAGCCAAGTCTTTTTGCACCAGCTTTTGACCCACCTCGAAAGGCGCACCCTTGTTTAAAAAGATGGCTGCAGAGGGTGCGTCTTTTTTGAAGTCATCCGTGGCGGTTTTAAGCATGTCCACATCGCCTTCTTTCAGCACGAAACCATGTCTTGCAAAGTTAATGGCTGGCGCTATCAGTCGGCTGCGTCCCATGGTGCCGTATTTGGTACGGGCTTCTTCAAAGCCAGCCACTGAGCCAGGAACGCCGACGGCCAAGTAGCCATTGGTGCTGGCTCCTTTGATGACGTTGCCCTCTGCGTCCAAGTACATATTGGCGGTAGCGGCTAAG
>CBDUEA010000432.1:0-2131 GCA_965365965.1 uncultured Polaromonas sp.
CACCATGCTATCAAATTAATCGTCGTTATTTAGATATATTTTCGCTATAGCCGGCGTATTTGTTCATTTTTTAGCTATTATTTATATAGCAATTTTAAAGAAAATTTCACATGAAAATAGCAATCTTGCCGGGTGACGGCATTGGTACAGAAATCGTCGCTGAAGCTGTCAAAGTCTTGCAGGTCATCGACAAAGAATTCAGCCTGAAGATGGAGATGGAAACCGCACTTGTTGGCGGTGCAGCCTACGAGGCGCACGGCCACCCTCTGCCACCTGCCACCTTGAAGCTGGCGATGGACTCCGATGCTGTGCTGTTTGGTGCAGTCGGCGATTGGAAATACGACACGCTGGACCGCCCTTTGCGCCCCGAACAAGCAATTTTGGGACTGCGCAAAAACATGGGCCTGTTTGCCAACTTCCGTCCCGCTATTTGCTATAAAGAGCTGGTTGATGCCTCCAGCCTGAAGCCAGAATTGGTCGCAGGATTGGACATTTTGATCATTCGCGAACTGACCGGTGACATCTATTTCGGCCAGCCACGTGGTCGCCGTATCGCTATCGATGGGCATTTCCCAGGCGCTGAAGAAGCCTTCGACACCATGCGCTACAGCCGCCCAGAAATTGAGCGAATCGCCCATGTCGCTTTCCAAGCGGCGATGAAGCGCGACAAACGCGTCACCAGCGTCGACAAAGCCAACGTGCTAGAGACTTTCCAACTCTGGAAAGACGTGGTTACTGAAATCGGCAAGCAATACCCCGACGTCGCCTTGGACCACATGTACGTGGACAACGCCGCCATGCAACTGGTCAAAGCGCCTAAGAAATTTGACGTCGTCGTCACCGGCAACATGTTTGGCGACATTCTGAGTGACGCCGCGGCGATGTTGACCGGCTCTATCGGCATGCTGCCATCCGCCAGCTTGAACGACAAAAAACAAGGCCTGTACGAGCCCAGCCACGGCAGCGCCCCCGACATTGCCGGCAAAGGCATCGCCAACCCGCTCGCAACGATTTTGAGCGCAGCCATGATGCTGCGCTTCTCCTTGAATCAAGCGGCGGCCGCCGATCGTATTGAAACTGCTGTGAAGGCGGTCTTGGCGCAAGGCCTGCGGACGCCAGATATCTACAGCGCGGGGACAACCAAAGTCAGCACAGTGGAGATGGGCAATGCGGTTTTGAAGGCTCTGGGTTGATTTAGGCTGATTTAAGAGCCATTTTTGGCTGTATCCGGCGTATTTATTGAATAGTTTGCTATTTAATTTTTAGATTTTCGATCTATACATCTAATTGCACTCTGGCAATGATTGACCTTTCTCGAATACCCACTTACTTGCATGCAGCTTTGTTAGGCAAGTAATATGAGTTATGAATGAAAGGATTTCACCGTATGAAGCTCAACTATGCCGTTTGGCTTGGCGCATTTTTAGTGTTGATGTCACTTGGAGAACCTGCCATGGCCACTGAAGAACCAGCATTCACCGTCAGTCAAAAAGAAGGTGACTTTGAAGTCCGTAGCTACCCGGCATTGGTGGCGGCACAGGTCAGCGTGACGGGCACGCGGGACGAAGCGTCAAACGCCGGCTTCAAGCTACTGGCTGCTTATATTTTTGGCGGCAACACTCGCAAACAGAGCATTGCCATGACCGCACCGGTGGTGCAGGCCCCATCACAAACGCAAGGTGAGAGTGAAAAAATCGCCATGACGGCTCCAGTGATTCAATCGGGCGTACCCGGTCAGTCTGGTACATGGACAGTACGCTTCACCATGCCTTCTAGTTACACCTTAGACACCTTGCCAACGCCCAACGATGCCAAAGTTCAGCTGATGGCCTTGCCGCCGGCACGCTTCGCCGCCGTGACCTTCTCTGGCTTAGCGCGTGAAGACGATGTGGCACTGCGAACGGCAGAACTGAACACCTACATGACGACCCACGCACTGCGCGCGGCTGGTCCGCCCGCTTTGGCGCGTTACAACCCACCCTGGACGCCTTGGTTCATGAGACGCAATGAGGTTCTGATTCCACTTGCGCCCTGAAACGCCCATGGCTAAATTTTTATACACCTATGTCGCCACAGCGGTGGTGATGATCCTGATTGACCTGGTCTGGCTGGGCGTCATAGCCAAACCGCT
>CBDUEA010000433.1:0-2113 GCA_965365965.1 uncultured Polaromonas sp.
CCCTGCAGGCGTAAACGGAACAGGTGGAGGCAATGCTGCCCAAAAAGCCACCTGCGACCAACTCTGGCGCTTGGCGCTGCGTGTTGCCGAAAACCGCATCGTCGCAGGTGTGCATTTCCCCGTAGACACGCTGGGCGGCATCGCTTTAGGTTATTGGCTGGGTAACTACGTGCTGCAAGCGGCGGGTGTGGCGGGTGGCGCTGTTCCTAAAACCGTAAGCTTTGACCCTGTGGCGACAAGCAGCATCATGGGTGAAACTTGGCTGCTCAACCTCAGCCGCCAGTACAGCGGTTTTTATAGTTCAGCGACGGGTCAAAACACGATTCCTGCGGGGTCTGACTTTGACATTTTGAAAGTGGTTTGGGGCAAGGCCGTGAAAGAGTGGACTTATCCAATGAATTAAGCTGGAAGGAACTTAAACCATGCCGCTTTCTCCCACCCAAGCACTTGCAGCAGTGCTTTTGCCCACGTACTCAGACAAGTTTGACGCGTACTTTTTAATCGCCTTCAAAACCGACTTTGTTGACTACCCGCAAAAACTACAAAACAAACCCAATTTCGCGGTCACGCTCAAGTTGAAGTTTGAGGGTGCTGCAGCCAAACGGTTGGCAGACATGGCGCAGTTTAAAAGCTTGTTTACCCTCAACAGTGGCAACTTGCTGGCCACAGCGCAGCTTGACGGCATGCCCGGGCAAAAGCAGTTTTTTGCCACGGCAGAGGTCATGCCAGCGCTTTTAAGCAACTTGGTGAGCTTGAGTTACGTGCGGCGCATCCATTTGGCAGAAACTCCTGTCCCCAACCGCAACCTGCCGCGTAACCGCGCCAAGCCCAGCGCGCTCGAAGCCGCAGTTCCTAAAACGACACAGACAAAATTGCTGGCCATCATCGACCATGGTTGCCCGTTTGCGCACGAAGCGTATCGCATCAACCACAACCAAAGTCGTGTTTTGGCGATTTGGGACCAAGACGAGTTGCCAGACTTTCCGGCAGCAGGGCGTTTGCCGCAAGGTTTTGGCTATGGGCGGCAGGTGGATAGGGCGGCCATCAACAGTTTTGTGGCCGCTGGTTTTTTAAATGGTTCAGCGGACATCAACGAGAGTATTTGCTACCAGCTGGCTGAGTACAAGGTGATGAGCAACCGCGCCACCCACGGCAGCCAGTTGCTGGGTTTGTTGGCCTCCAGCAGTTATTCGCCTACCTTACTGGAACACAAAGCGCAAAAAGCACCGCTTAACGACGCTGCAGCCAGCGCTGACATTGTGTTTGTGCAATTGCCAAGACATGCATTACTGTCGCCCAGCAAAGGCGCAGGGGAGCGTTACTTCTTAGATGGTTTGCGCTATGTGCTGAACTGTGCAGGGCCGCAAACGACAGAAATTGACGTGGTCTTGGCGTATGGCTCAGATTTGGGCGCACATGATGGCTCGGGGCTGTTTGAGCAAGCCGTGGCCAGTATGGTGCAAGAGGCTGCGGCAAAAGGTATCACCTTCAACGTGGTGTTCCCAACCGGAAACTCGTTTGACGACAAACGCCATGCGCAGGCAAACCTGCAAAATTTGGCTCAAAACAATGCGTTGCACTGGGTCATGCCGTATGACAACGATGTGCCAGCTGTGTGTGAGTTTTGGCTCAATGCTACAGGTATAAATGGTAAGCTAGCCGTTACATCGGCTGTGTTGGGTGCTACACCTTTGATAGTAAATTTAGGTGCAAACGATGTTAAAACGCATCCCGCTGTCAATCCCTACTTCAGCATCGCAGTGAAGGTGTTTAACACCCAAACGCAGGTGGTCGTTCAAGCTTCGCCCAGCGGCATGCCTGACCAGAACCGACCGATCGCACCCGTGGGGCTGTGGAGTATTGTTTTTGACGTGCCAGTTGTCAACCCATTGCAGAACTTGGTGATTGAAGCCTACGCTGAGTATGTGGGTCGTAATGAGGGCTTCCCCAAGCGCAGCGCAGAAACTTACTTTTTGTCGCCCCAAGGTAGCCGTTTTGCGGTGCAGGGCAGCGGCAGCATCATGGGCTCGGCCTGCGGAACGCACAGCTATGCGATTGGCGGCTACGTGGGGTTGCCAGACTACCAACGCTCTAAATACAGCGGCGCTGGACC
>CBDUEA010000434.1:0-2110 GCA_965365965.1 uncultured Polaromonas sp.
CGGTAATAAAACACTCATCGTAGAAGCTGATGGTCAAGAAAAGCACTTGGTGTTTGATGAGTTACTTTGTGCTGTTGGCCGCGTGGCAAGATTATCAGGATATGGTTTAGAAGTTTTGGGAATTCAGACTGTTCGCACGATACAGACGAATGAATATTTGCAAACAATCTACCCTAATATTTATGCTGCAGGTGACGTTGTTGGTCCCTACCAATTTACCCATGTGGCCGCTCATCAGGCTTGGTATGCAGCCGTTAATGCCCTTTTTGGTGATTTCAAAAAATTCAAAGTAGATTATTCGGTTATTCCTTGGTCAACATTTATTGATCCTGAGGTGGCGCGTGTAGGTTTGAACGAGCAAGTAGCGTTAGATAAGGGTATTGCTTATGAGCTAACTAAATATAAGCTTGATGACCTAGATCGCGCCATTGCAGACAGTGAAACCGAAGGTTTTGTAAAGGTGCTGACGGTGCCTGGCAAAGACAAAATTTTAGGCGTCACCATTGTCGGCGCACATGCGAGTGATTTATTGGCAGAGTATGTCTTGGCAATGAAACATGGACTTGGCTTGAATAAAATCCTAGGAACTATTCATACGTATCCAACCATGTCTGAGGCGAATAAATACGCGGCAGGTGAATGGAAGAGAGCACATCAACCTGATGCATTGTTGGCTTGGGTCAAAAAATACCATGACTGGAAGCGTTCATGATATGAAGAAAATTAGTCTGTTATTCAAGATGCAAGGACTTTTTTTAGTGTCCTTTCTGTCTATGAGCCCTAACGCTTCAGCTCAAATCAATTTATTAATGGCATTTTCATCCTCAAACAATGATCAACCTCCAGTAGCGTGGCGAACAGTTGGGATTCCGAAAGGTAAAGTTCCCTTGGCACAGTTTGACATTGTGAATTTGGACGGTAGCAAAGTATTGCGCCTTGCTACTGATAAATCATATGGCACAGTCGTTCACGAAGTTAAGAACTTTACGCCTACAACCAGTGCTACTTTAAAGTGGCGCTGGCGTTTGGAAGAGCCGGTGATCAATGCTAACTTACGTACCAAGTCAGGGGACGATGTGGCAATTAAAGTTTGTGTGATGTATGACATGCCAACGGATGAACTCCCATTTTCAGAGAGAGCTTTGTTGGGGCTTGCACGCACCATTTCTGGAGAGCGACTGCCCAGCGCTACACTTTGCTATATATGGGATACCTCATTACCAACTGGAGCAATACTGGATAACGCATACTCCAAACGCGTTAAATTTATGGTGTTAGAAGGCAAAGGGAATGAGAAAGATATAAAAAATTGGAAATCAATTGAACGCAACGTATCGCAAGATTTTCTGAAAACTTTTGGACATGAAAGCAAAACTGTCCCACCGATCATGGCGATTGTCGTGGGCGCAGATAGCGACAACACGTCAGGATCAAGCTTGGCCTATGTAGGGGATGTAAGCTTGATACCCTGACGACTTGGTTCTAGCTTAATAGTTATCGAGTACCGCACCCTTGCTGGCGCTAGACGCATTGAAGGCAAATTTGGCTTGCACACCGCGTGTATAGCGTGGTTTTGGTGCGACCCAAACTGCGCGCCGCTTGGCGATTTCCTCGTCGCTGACGTTGAGCTGCAAGAGCAGCTGCTTCGCATCAATCGTCACTGAGTCACCTTCATGAATGAAAGCAATCGTGCCGCCCGCAGCAGCTTCTGGGGCGACATGTCCGACCACCATGCCCCAAGTGCCGCCAGAGAAGCGGCCGTCGGTGATCAAACCAACAGATTCGCCTAGACCTTGACCAATCAACGCGCCGGTAGGCGCGAGCATCTCTGGCATGCCTGGACCTCCTTTGGGGCCTAAGTAGCGCAACACCATCACGTCGCCCCCCACAATTTTGCCCGCCAAAATAGCAGTCAAAGCGGTTTGTTCGTCATCAAACACGCGTGCTGGACCGGTAATGACCGGGTTTTTCAACCCTGTGATTTTGGCTACAGCGCCTTCGGGCGACAAATTGCCTTTCAAAATTGCCAAATGTCCTTCTTTGTACATCGGGTTTGTAATAGGTCGAATCACATCTTGGTCAGCACGCGGTACGTCAGTCAGATCAGGTA
>CBDUEA010000435.1:0-2109 GCA_965365965.1 uncultured Polaromonas sp.
AAGTGTACCGGTGGGTGTGGGGCAACCCACCTTGCGGATTGATGGCTTGACGGTCGGTGGAACGGCCTAATTCAGCAAAGATTGGGCTGTTTAGCTAGCCCCAAGTGCTACATCTTTCTGGGCAGCCAAGTCACAATTTGCGGAAAAAACCACAGCGCCAACACCATACCGCTCATCAATAAGAAAAACGGCATGGTGACGCGGGCAATGTATGTAATTTCTTTTTTGGTCATCCCTTGTAAGACGAACAAGTTAAAGCCGACGGGCGGTGTGATTTGTGCCATCTCGACGACGACGACGACGAAAATTCCAAACCAGATCAGGTCAATGTGTGCCGCTTGCACGGTGGGCAAAATCACCCCCATGGTCAAGACCACCATGGAGATACCATCTAAGAAACACCCCAAGATGATGTAGAAAACAGCCAGGGCGATGATGAGCAGGAATGGACTCAAATTCAGCGAGGAGACATATTCCGCCAAATGGCGTGGCAAGCCGATATAGCCCATGCTGAGCGTTAAAAACCGTGCGCGTGTATTCGAATAAGCAATGGTATGAAGCAGCCTTGGTGATGCGAGAAGACCTGCGAGCTGGTGATTTCCTTTTTGGTCCAGCCATCATTGCTGAAAAAAATGCGACGACGGTTGTCGAGCCCGGTTGGGAAGCTTGCGTCACATCTCTCAATCATGTTGTCTTAGAAAGAAAAGTGCCTAGAGCGATTAAATTTGCTGCGGGTACACAAGTCGACCCAGTGTTGCTGGAAGTTTTTAATAACTTGTTCATGAACATCGCTGAACAAATAGGCTTGCAATTGCAAAATACAGCCTACTCCGTCAACATCAAAGAGCGCTTGGACTTCAGCTGTGCACTGTTTGATGCGCAGGGTAATTTGATCGCGAACGCACCGCACATGCCTGTGCATTTGGGGTCGATGGGCGAGAGCATTAAAACGGTGATTCGAGAAAACGCCAGCACCATGCAAGCCGGTAATGTGTATGCCTTGAATGACCCTTACCATGGCGGCACGCACCTACCGGATGTTACCGTTATCACACCGGTGTATTTGGACGGTCAGCCTGTCTTTTATGTGGGTTCGCGGGGTCATCAAGCTGATATTGGCGGGACCACACCAGGCTCCATGCCACCCTTTTCAACAAGCATTGAAGAAGAAGGCGTGCAAATCAACAATTTCTTGCTGGTGGAGCGTGGCGTGTTGCGTGAAGCAGAGATGATCGCTTTGTTAGAGAGTGGTGCGTATCCCAGTCGCAACCCATATCAAAATATCGCAGATATAAAAGCACAAATTGCCGCTAACGAAAAAGGCGTGCAAGAACTGCAAAAGATGGTGAATACCTTCAGTTTAGATGTGGTGAAGGCATATATGCGGCATGTCCAAGACAATGCTGAAGAAGCAGTGCGAAGGGTCATCACGCAATTGAAAGATGGACAATTCACCTTGCCGCTGGATAATGGCGCACAAATTTGCGTGGCGATTCGTGTCAATGCACAGCAACGCAGTGCAGAAATTGACTTCACAGGGACATCGCCGCAATTGGGAAATAATTTCAATGCGCCAACAGCCGTTTGCATGGCGGCCGTGTTGTATGTTTTTAGAACGCTGGTGGATGACGACATTCCGCTGAATGCGGGTTGTCTAAAACCTTTGCATGTGATTATTCCGGCGGGCAGCATGCTCAACCCAAACCCGCCAGCCGCCGTGGTTGCTGGGAATGTGGAAACATCAACCTGTATCACCAATGCTTTGTTTGGTGCACTGGAGGTGATGGCAGGGAGTCAACCCAGCATGAACAACTTCACCTTTGGAAATGTCCAATACCAATACTACGAAACCATTTCAGGCGGTAGCGGCGCTGGGGGTGTGTTTGATGCTGTCGGTACGCTAACGGGTGGCTTCAATGGCACGTCGGTGGTGCAAACCCACATGACCAACTCACGCATGACAGACCCTGAGGTCTTGGAGTTTAGATTTCCCGTTCGCTTAGAAAGCTATGAAATTCGTGAAGGGTCGGGGGGCATCGGCCAATACACGGGCGGCAACGGCGGTATCCGTCGCATTCAGTTTTTGCAGGATATGACAGCCAGTATTTT
>CBDUEA010000436.1:0-2105 GCA_965365965.1 uncultured Polaromonas sp.
TCTGGACTTCACACCGCAAGGCACCTTGGCTGAAAAGCTGCGCGCTGGCGGTGCTGGTATCCCTGCCTTTTTTACCAAAACAGGTGTCGGTACTTTGGTGGCAGAAGGCAAAGAGCTGCGCGAGTTTGAGGTTGATGGCGAGAAAGAAACCTTTGTCATGGAGCTTGCCCTCAACCCCGATGTGTCTTTGGTCAAAGCACAAGTGGCAGACAAATCTGGCAATTTACGCTTTAACTTAACGGCGCGTAACTTCAACCCAGCTGCTGCCATGGCCGGCAAGATTTGCGTGGTCGAGGTTGAGGAAATTGTTGAAGTGGGTGAGATTGCGCCGGACGATGTCCACTTGCCCGGCATTTACGTGCACCGCATTGTGCTGAACGCGACGCCAGAAAAGCGAATCGAAAAACGTACCATCACTGAAAAGGCAGGGAGCTAATCATGGCTTGGACACAAGATCAAATGGCAGCGCGCGCTGCCGCAGAATTAAAAGACGGTTTTTACGTGAATCTCGGTATTGGTATTCCCACCTTGGTGGCCAACTTTGTACCGAATGACATAGAAGTGTGGTTGCAGTCTGAAAACGGCATGCTCGGTATCGGTCCGTTTCCAACGGATGATGCGGTGGATGCGGACTTGATCAATGCCGGTAAACAAACGGTCACCACCATCAAAGGCTCGTCCATCTTTGGCAGCCATGAGAGCTTCGCCATGATCCGTGGCGGCAAAATCAACCTCAGCATTTTGGGTGCGATGCAAGTCAGCGAGAAAGGCGATTTGGCCAACTGGATGATTCCGGGCAAGATGGTCAAAGGCATGGGTGGCGCGATGGACTTGGTCGCTGGCGTCAAGCGCGTGATCATTTTGATGGAACACGTGGCGAAAAAGAAAGATGGCACGGAAGACCTGAAAATCTTGCCAACATGCACACTGCCACTGACTGGCTTGGGTGTGGTTGACCGCATCATTACCGACTTGGCCGTGATGGACGTGACACCACAAGGTCTCAAAGTGGTCGAGATGGCCCCGGGTGTGACGCGTGAAGTGTTGCAGTCCAAAACAGGCGTTACGCTGATTTAATTTAATTCAATTCACCTTCTCAGTTCGGCACAAAAGGTCGCTTGGATTCATCCAAGCGGCCTTTTTTTTACGCATGCTCTGAGCGCTGTCTGGCTTCTATCTCAAACACGTTGTCCCAATAAAAGTGCTTCCCAGTCGCCCAAGCATGCAGACTGGCCAGCAGGTACAGAAGCGGCAGCAGCACCCCCCAGCGCTCATATTGCCTGACATGTACATGCTCATGGCTGCGCCAACGCTTCAAGGTACCGTGGTTGCGTCCTAAGATCACATGACCGAGCGTGATCGCCACAAAATGACGGGAGAGTTTGCGCAGCAGCGGGGTACGCGCATTGCCAGCGATCTCGATGACACCATCGCGCCGCTTGACCGAGGCCCCTAGCGCAAAAGCCAGCAAACCCGCCAGCAAGCCCAGCAAGGTCACCGGTGATGCCCACAGATATAAAAACAGGCGCCGAAGCTGAAATAAAGGCTGCACAGCAGGTAAATGGGTGAAATAAGTGCCATATATGGCTATAGCCGGCGTATTTATTGGCTATTTAGCTATTAAATATGTAGCAAAATCAAGAGTTTATGCATTGGAGCGGGTGAAGGGAATCGAACCCTCGTTATTTGCTTGGGAAGCAAAAGTCCTACCACTGAACGACACCCGCAATAATTGGATTATAGAAGCCACGTGAGCACTCGGCTTCAATGGATGAATGATAGTGAGAATCAGGGTCGGTCATAGACCCCACCTTCGCGCCTGTTTGACACTGCGAAAAAGCACGTTCTTGGTCGCTGTAAAACGGGTGTAAAACTTATTTAAGTTATTGATTTTATTAAGTTTATTTGATCAACTCGCTCTTTCAGAATTGCAAATAAGTGCAATTAAAAGCAAAAAAGCCAAAGTCGACAGGTTGTCGGCTTTGGCTTTGGGCTAGGCGCCAGTGGTACTGACGCGTTGCAGGAAGTTGAATTACATCATTTCAGAATTGCTGACACCATGTGCGCGCACCCATTGCACAGTTTGTGCATTCACATCTGCGCGG
>CBDUEA010000437.1:0-2104 GCA_965365965.1 uncultured Polaromonas sp.
CTGGGTCGGTGTGCTCTCCCAGTGCGCTGTGCAGCGGCACCAAGCCATCGCCGAGCAAGCGGTCCGCCACGCTGCTGCGTTTGGCGGCAATGGTGGCGGCGATGGTGTAACAGACCACGCCTGCTGGCAGCGGCAGGTGGACGCGGCGGTCGGGTTGGCGGCTCAAGCGCGCTTCTTCGGTCGCATGATCATGCCAATCGGCATCGAGCACAAAACCATAGCGTAAATCGGTGATGCCAGCACTGCGCAGGCCGCTGAGTTGTTTGAACGGTGCGCTATACGGCGTGCTGCCTAAGAGCACGTCCACCCAATTGCCGGCTCGCTCTAAAGGTGCTCCATGGTGGGGCGTGCCTAAAAAAGCGATACTTTTCAGGGGCTTAGGCCAACTTAAACCCTTTTCCTGCGCCTCCTGTACCGCACTGCGCGCGATCAAGCCACCCATGCTGTGCACCACCAGCGTCAATTCTTTGACTTTGACGGGCCAGTGGCTGACCAGCGCTTCCAACTGCTTGGACAGCTCATGCCCGTTTTGCGAGGTGTGTAAACCCGTGTTGTAGCGCAGGTACAGCGGCGTGTAGCCCAACTCGGCGGCTAAAGTTGCGCCGTGGTCAACAACTTGCTCGCCTTGCCGCGTGTGCCACTGCAAGTCGTTCATGCACAAGCCGTGAATCAGCACCAGCACTTTGGCACTGACTTGTTCCTTGGGCGGGGGTGCCTGCCAATCCAGCGTGGTGCCGTTGAAGCGCAGCGTCATCTTGGTGGCAAACGGGTTGTTGCTTTTGGCCAAGCGGTCACCCATCACGCCATTGAGGGCGGCTAGCACGGCGGCGCGTTGCGGGGAGTCTGGCGGCGCGGCGTCGGCAGACAGCAGCAGCGGCTCTAAGCGCTGCAGCAGTTTGTCCGCACCCGTGCCAACAAACTGCGTCACGCCGTGGATGGTTTTAAACACCAAATCCGTGATACCGCGTGCCTTTGCACCGCTTTTGTCGACCGTTTTGTTGGAGGATGCCCCCAAGCTGCCCCAAACAGATTGGTTCACGCCTTCCACAATCCGCGTCACACCGCGTGTTGCTTGGGTCGCCAGTTGCACCACGGCGCGGGCATCAGCGGGGTGCAGGTGCTGCCGTGTTTTAGTGATGGGTGGCTTGTTGGGGTCAGAAGCAGTCATGCTTCTCATTGTGAGTGACAAACCCTGGTAGCATTAGAGTCTGGCATCAAATTCAGTGTGGTCGTACAATAATTAGCATGGATTGGCTCCGCAAACTCCCTGGTTACGAACGTACGCCGTACGGGTTTGAGTGGCGTGTGTTGCGCTTGATGCCGACAGTGTTGGTGGCGGGCACGCTCTTGCCTGCGGTGATGGCGTTGGCGGGTCGTTTCTTCATCACGGGTCACAATGCAGCTGAGCTGACGCGCAACATCCAAATATTCGATTTCATGCTGATTGGCTTGGTCATTTTCATTTGGACGCTGGTGATGACTATATCCATTGGCTGCGTCATCGTCTGGCTGATGAAAGGCCCCGCCTACGTAGCCGATGGCTTTGAGGTCTCGCACAGCGACCAGCCCAAGCCTTGATTTGAAATCCGGATTCAATCCCTAAATTGGCAGCTTAAAACCGCTCATGCGGTGCTAAATACCGCCATTGCCCAATCGGCAAATTCCCCAGCACGATGTTGCCAATGCGCACCCGCTTCAAGCCAACCACTTTCAGGCCGACTTGCTCGCACATGCGGCGGATTTGGCGCTTTTTACCCTCCGTCAACACAAAGCGTAATTGTTCAGGATTTTGCCACTCCACTTGCGCGCGTTTGAGCGGCTGGCCATCCAAACTCAGGCCAAAGCGCAGCTTGTTCAACATTGCAGGCGGGAAGGCGGCTTGGACGTCTGAATTGATCGGCAGCATCGGGCTTTGGTCGCTCATGTCGCCGTCTTTGTAGTATTCAACGCGCACCAAGTATTCTTTCTCCATGACCGAGTCTTCGCCAATCAGCTGGCGGGCAATACGGCCGTCTTGCGTCATCACCAGCATGCCAATCGAGTCAATGTCCAGCCGACCACAGGGCGCCAAACCGGGTAATTGCGAGTGGTTCCAAAAGAAGCG
>CBDUEA010000438.1:0-2102 GCA_965365965.1 uncultured Polaromonas sp.
TCGCCAACAGACCTATTAAGCACGGCTGGCTTGATGATTTGGGCGGTCAAGCCCCAAGTTTTCAAAGAAGCAGCAGCGCAAATCGGGTCGCTCGCACCCCACGCTTTGCATTTCAGCGTGGCAGCGGGCATCCGCTCGGACAGCATTGCCGCTTGGTTAGGCACTGAACGCATCGTTCGCGCCATGCCCAACACACCGGCCTTGATTGGCAAAGGCATGACGGCGATGTTTGCCCGCCCTGCTGTGGATGCCGCAGGCAAAGCTTGGATTGAGCGCGTGGTGGCCAGCATGGGCGATTTTTTATGGTTAGACCAAGAATCCAAATTAGATGCCGTGACCGCTATTTCAGGCTCCGGCCCGGCTTATGTTTTTTACTTTTTGGAAGCGATGACACAGGCGGCGGTGAACATGGGTTTGAGTTCAGCGCAAGGTCGCCAGTTGGCTATCAGCACCTTCAGCGGTGCGTCTGAACTGGCAAACCGTTCTGATGAACCTTTGGAGCTGCTACGCCAGCGCGTTACCTCCAAGGGCGGTACGACGTATGCGGCATTAACGGCGATGGAAGATGCCTCGATCAAACAGCACTTCATCGCGGCTATGTTGGCCGCTGAGAACCGTGCGAAAGAGTTAGGCGACGAATTTGGCAGCGCCTGAAGGATAGCTTGACAGACTCAAAGTCACGCCAAAGCGTAGCTGCCGGCAATGCCAGCAAACACCGTGAACCCGAGCCAATGGTTGAGGCGAAAAGCCTTGAAGCAGCCTTCACGCTCACGGTCGCGAATCAACCAGCGGTGCCAAACTGCTTGACTTAAAGCAGCCAATATTGCTATTGAAAATATAGCTATCTGAGCAACATTCATGCCGGCTACCACGAAAAAATAGCTCCAAATCGACAAGTACACTACATAACATAGCATGATGATGGTGACGTCATACTTGCCCATGGTGATGGCAGAGGTTTTCATGCCAATCTTCAAATCATCGTCACGGTCGACCATGGCGTATTCGGTGTCATAGGCCAAGACCCAAAACAGATTGCCGACCAGCAAACCCCAAGCAAATGGTGGCACAATGCCTTGCACGGCGCTGAAGGCCATGGGAATACCAAAGCTGAATGCGATTCCTAAAACAGCTTGCGGCATGGCGAAAAAGCGTTTCGCGTAAGGGTAGACAACGGCTACAGCCAAGGCTGCAAACGACAATTTGATGGTGTTGGCATTGGTGGTTAAGACCAAACCAAACGCCAGCAATGCCAGTACCGCGCCCAGCAACAGCGCCTCTTTGCTCGATATGGCGCCGCGGGTTACAGGGCGTTGTGCGGTGCGTTTAACGTGCTTGTCAAAGTCGCGGTCAGCCACATCGTTCAAGCAACAACCTGCGCTGCGCATCAAAATGGTGCCCAATGTAAAAACCGTCAATAAATGCCAACCTGGAAAACCCCCAGACGCTATCCACAACGCACTCAGCGTCGGCCACAGCAGCAGCAGCCAGCCAGCAGGGCGGTTCCAACGAATCAGGTCTAAATACAGATTCAGCTTGCTTTGCATGTTTACACCATTCAAGACAAACGCGTCACACCGGGCAGTTCGCAGGCATAGATGGCGTTGCGCAAAGCGGCAATCGCCTCATATCGCGTGAAGCTACGCCGCCAAGCCAGCACCACCCGGCGGGTCGGTGGGTGGGCACGTTTGTCATCGGTGATAGGGCGGTAGGTCACCAGTGCATCTTCGGGTTGAGGACTAGATTTTTTTGACTTACCCACTGAAGCGGTTGGCGCCATCAAAGCGCTGGCAGGCACACTCAAACGCGGCACTAAAGTGATGCCCATCCCTGCGGCCACCATGTGTTTGATGGTCTCCAAAGATGAGCCTTCAAAGCTTTTTCGAATGCCTGCGGTGTCACTGGAAAAACGCGCAAACTCTGGACAGACTTCCAACACATGGTCCCGAAAGCAATGCCCCGTACCCAGCAGCAGCATGGTCTCTGCCTTGAGCTGATCCACGCTGACCGATTCTTGCTGGGTAAAGGGGTGGTTGCGCGGCAGGGCAGCCAAAAAGGGTTCGTCGTACAAAGGCGCAATCGCTAAATTGGTATCTGGAAAA
>CBDUEA010000439.1:0-2094 GCA_965365965.1 uncultured Polaromonas sp.
ATTCACCCCCCATGTTGGTAAAAAACTCAAACAGACGGCGACAGTCGTCTTCGAGCAAAATTTTCTCAGCATCAGGGCGTATGAGGAAGTTCATGTAAGCGCTGGCTGCTTGCTGCTTGGGGTTGCTTTTGAGCTCACGCAAAAATGTGCCAGGGTGGGGCGAGTTGATGATGGCGAGCTTTTTCATCAACTGTGGCAACTGATTCGCCACCCCCCAAGCCACCGCACCGCCCCAGTCGTGGGCCACCAGGCAGGCCAGTTGGCCGCCAGCATTTTCGGTCTCGATGGCAATCAAGGCGGCGATGTCTTGCACCAAAAACTTGGGGCGGTAAGCGCTCACTTCGGCTGGCGCGCTAGATTTCTCGTAGCCGCGCATGTTGGGTGCAACGCAGCGGTAGCCGCCGTGCTCAGGCTGGGCTAAGTATGTAAGCAGATCATCCCAGACGAAGGCCGCTTCAGGAAAGCCGTGCAGAAATATCAAAACTGGGCGACCGCGCTCGCCCGTGGCGCGGCAGCTGAGGGTGATACCGTGGGGCAGCGCTTGTTGGTAGGTTTGCAACATAGGGTTTGAATTTATAAGTTGAAAGGGTGGCTGGATTTAGTTAATTTTGAAACATATAGCTACAACAAAACCAGACATCGTGTAAAGTTCGCGAAAGTTTTTTTCATGCATCAGTCGCCTTCATTCCCCAAAACAGTGCTCTTCTCGCGCGCCAGTCTCCCTTTTTGGCTGACAGCATTCGCCATCGTGGCTTGGTCAGCGTCGTCGGCTTGGGTCAACCTTGCACAGTATGCCGACAGTTTGGAAGAGTTTAGCTGGTCGCATGGTTTGGAGTTGGGTTACTGGAAGCATCCACCGCTGCCCACGTGGTTGATGGCGCTGCCCATTCGCTTGATCGGTTTTTCAGTCTACTGGACTTACGCTTTGGCTGCTGTCGCCTTCGTCGGCACGGCGTATTTCACATGGCGCATTGCAGAGCGTTTGTTTGACCAGCGGGTAGCGAGCTTGGCGGTGTTGTTGTTGGGCTTGCACAACGCGTTTTCTTGGCGCGCTCAAATCTACAACCACAACACCGTGTTGATCCTGTTTTGTGCTGCCACAGTCTGGGCGACGCTGCGAGCACTCGATACCGGGCGCAAAACAAGGTGGGCGGGCGTTGGCGTCTTGGCTGGTTTGGCGATGCTGACCAAATACCAAGCGGTGCTACCTCTGATAGGCATTTTGATAGCGCTGCAACTGGGCGGCTGGTTGAAGCAAAAGCGCGTGTGGCAAGGCGTGGCCGTGGCGGCTGTGGTGTCTTTTGTAGTCTTTGCGCCGCATGTGTTGTGGATTGTCATGGGCAACGGCTCAACCATCGACAACGCCTTGCACTCGGCAGAGGGTTTGGGGTTCTTCAAACGCATCACTGGATTTTTCGTGTTTTGGGTGGTGCAATTTCGTTTTCACATCCCTGTTTTTATCGCGATGATCTGGTTGGTCTTGTTCAAATCAGAAGTTTTACCAAGTGAAAATGCGAGCGTAAATCTGTCAGCATCACCTGTTTTGACACAACAAACACGGGCTTGGTTGATTGGTTTGATTGTCTGGCCCATGGTTTTTGTCAGCCTACTGGTGTTGCTCGGCGGCATGCGACTAGAGGCGCAATGGGGGCTGCAAACCCTTCAGTTTGCAGTGTTGTATTTGGCTTGGAAATTGTCACAAGCCTTCCCTCAATACGACATCAAACGCGCCATGTGGGTCGTTGCAGCGGCTCAGCTGGTGCTGGCGGGTTTTTTCGCGTGGTCTGTGTTGCAACCGTCTTTGGGTATTTGGCAAGGCGCACGGGAGCGTAATTATCCGGCAGCAGTGGTGGCCAAAAGCATGCTGAACGACTGGCAGTCTGCCACGCTTTGCCCACTCAAATACGTCGTGGGGCCGTCTTTAGAGGCCACCGTCGTTTCCGTGTACTCGGGTCAAAATCCTGCAGTGTTAGAAGATGGTGATTTCCGCAAATCCCCTTGGGTGACACCGGCGCTGCTCGCACAACATGGTGCTCTGTATTTGGCTCTGGCTGCGTCGGCCTTGCCTGCGGGGCTAACCAATACCGGCGTATT
>CBDUEA010000440.1:0-2085 GCA_965365965.1 uncultured Polaromonas sp.
ATGTCCCCGACTCATGCGGCTGGCAAGCTTGGGGCGATGACCCCCAACTGCGCCGCCCCCCGCCACGCCCATTTGGTGATGGACGGCAGCGGCCCGACTTATCTGACACCGCCTAGCCTCGATCTGTGGCCCGATGTGCACTGGGCACCCGACTATAAAAAGAGCAAATCTGTTGACCTCAACAACTTATCCAAAGCCGAAATCGCAACGTGGAAAGCTGGTGACACACTCTTGTTGAACGGCAAAATGCTCACCGGCCGCGATGCCGCGCACAAACGCATCCAGCAGATGCTGGCCAAAGGCGAGCCCTTGCCAGTCGATTTTGCCAACCGCGTGATCTATTACGTCGGCCCGGTTGACCCCGTGCGCGAAGAAGTCGTCGGCCCTGCCGGCCCGACCACCGCCACCCGCATGGATGGTTTTACCGAGATGATGCTCGCCCAAACCGGTTTGATTGCCATGATCGGCAAAGCCGAGCGCGGCCCAACCGCTATTGAAGCCATCAAAAAGCACCAAAGCGCCTACCTCATGGCCGTGGGCGGCGCGGCCTACTTGGTCAGCAAAGCCATCAAGAGTGCCAAAGTATTGGGCTTTGCAGACCTCGGAATGGAAGCGATTTACGAGTTTGACGTGGTCGATATGCCAGTCACCGTAGCCGTAGATGCAGGCGGCACCAGTGCGCACATTACCGGTCCAGCCGAGTGGCAAGCAAAGATTGCGACTGGGCAGTTCAAAAACATCACGATAAAGTCAAAGTAAGCAGGAGTGGGTCTCATGACCCGCTCCTGCTTACCGTCCTATTATCCATTTACCACTCGTGCTCACTATGTGCTTCAGCGCACATACGCCTAACGATCTTTGTGTTCAGATGCACTTATCTACAACACATCGCGGGAGCTGAATATGTATATTGGTATCGGCACAATCGTCTTCATTCTTATTCTGTTTCTTATATTCAGATAGTTTAAGAGGACGTACCTCATTGGAATGTTGACATCTGACATGACCACGCACTAATTGTGGGTGGTTTTTGTTGAGCTTGTTAGAATTGCAGGTGAAAATTCGCCAGTCAGAAATACGCCTTTCTGGTGAATATAAGCACTAGCCATTAAGCCAACTAAATCAAGGCAACCCTTAGCTCAGTGGAGTGGCGCATCAGCCCTCGACGCTAAGGGTTGTTTTTTGATCCAATTTGTGAGAACTGCATTCTTTCATGGCGACTAAACACGCTCCCATTGGCGTTTTCGACTCAGGCATTGGGGGCTTGAGTGTTCTCAAAGCACTGCGGGCACAGATGCCACATGAATCGTTTGTTTACGTTGCAGACAGCGGTTACGCACCATATGGTGAAAAAACTGAAGCTTTCGTCATTGAGCGTTCCCGCAGCATCACCCAAGGGTTGATTGAGCAGCACGGCATCAAAGCCCTCGTCGTCGCCTGCAACACCGCTACGGCGGCAGCAGTGAAGCTCTTGCGCACAGAATTCCCCGACTTGCCGCTGGTGGGCGTTGAACCTGCTTTGAAACCCGCCGTTGCTTTCAGCAAAACCCGCCGGATTGGCGTCTTGGCGACGCGCGGTACGTTGCAAAGTGCGAAATTTGCGGCTCTGCATGCGTCCTTAGCGCCACAAGCCGAGTTCATTTTGCAGCCCTGCGACGGCTTAGCAGCCGCTATTGAACGCGAAGACGATGCAAAAATAAGAGCACTGTGTGAAGCCTATACGCCGGCTCTCGGTCAATTTGGCACTCAAAATGGGCAAATCGACACCTTGGTACTGGGTTGTACACATTACCCGTTCATCAATGCGGAACTACGCGCTTTGACGGGCGCTGATGTGCAGTTTATTGACACCGGCGAACCCGTCGCGCGACAAACCCAGCGCTTGTTGGATGCAACCGGACAACTGGCAACGACTTCAGATTCGTTGGCCTGCGCTCAATTAAAGTTGTACACCACCGGCGATTTAGCCAGCTTCACCCTACTGGCGCGGCACTGGCTGGGACTGCCAGATTCAGTTGAAACATTTAAAATATAAGTTTTTAAGGTATTTTTTGGCTGTAGCCGACGTGTTTATTCAAATGTTTG
>CBDUEA010000441.1:0-2083 GCA_965365965.1 uncultured Polaromonas sp.
CCTGCCGCCCGCAGCGGTGAAGGCGTGGCGAACTTCCATGTTCACTTCTTCCAGCGTTTCCAAACCATCACAGTTGAAACCGGGGCAGATCACGTCAATGCGTTTCACGCCGCTTTTGGCCATGGCTATGACGGTCGGCTCGGTATAAGGTTGCAGCCATTTGGCACGGCCTAGGCGGGACTGGAAGGTCACTTTGTACTGCGTCGCGTTCAGGCCCAGCGCCTCGCCCAGCAAGCGGGCGGTTTTGTAGCATTCGCAATGATAGGGGTCGCCCAGCTTCAAGCTGCGCTCGGTGATACCGTGAAAGCTCATCACCAATTGATCTCCTTTGTCAAAATCCGGTTTTCCATGGGTCTGCCAATGGGCGCGCACGCCTTGCTCCAAGGCGGCAATGTAGCCTGGGTCGTCGTGGTAATGGTTGATGAAACGGAGCTCTGGGATCGTACGTATCTGTTTCGACCACGTAGAGACTTGGTCAAACACCGCTGCCGTAGTCGTGGCGGAGTATTGCGGGTAGGCGGGCAAAATCAGCACACGGCTGATGCCATCCGCCTTGAACTGGTTCAACTGCGTGGCGATGGACGGGCACACCTCTCCAGTCGTGTAGCACATGGCGTAGCGCACGGTGACACGGTGACCGGCCTCGCCCAGCCAGCCTTCGAGCAGTTTGGCTTGCATTTCGGTCCAAATTTTCAGTGGCGAGCCATTGGGTGTCCATATCGAGGCATATTTCGCGGCTGATTTGGAGGAGCGAAACGGCAAAATGATAGCGTTCAAAATAAACCACCACACCAAGCGCGGAATCTCCACCACGCGTGGATCGCTCAAAAATTCACGCAAATAAGTGTGCAAAGCTGAAGCGGTGGGCGCGTCTGGTGTTCCTAGGTTGCAGAGTAAAACAGCGGTAGTAGCATTGTTGGTGGGCGCTTTGCCGTGGGTGAATTTGGGTTCTTTTTGGATTGACATGCTGTATTTTCGCTTAGATTTGAATTTGAAATTTCAACCCCCTGACTTGGAATGGCTTTACGATTTGCTGACGCAGCATTTAGCAGCATTGCCTAAAATTTGCGCAAACACGTAACCCCCGAACGACGGGCTCAACCGTATGCTAAATATGACTCAAAACTTCACGCGCCGCGACATTTCAATGGGCATCGTTGCCCTGTCGGTCGCGCACTTGGTGCATGCGCAAACCCCCCCGCTGCCAAACGAAGAGGATGTGTGGAGTGACATGCGCAAAGGGGGCTATGTTTTGCTGATACGACATGCTGATGCGCCAGGCACGTTTGATCCGCCAGGTTTTCAGCTCGGTGTGTGCAGCACGCAACGCAATCTGAGTGAAGAAGGGCGTGCACAATCAAAGCGTCTGGGTGAGCTGATTCGGGCTAAAAACGTGCCAATTGGTCAGGTTTTCAGCTCACAATGGTGTCGTTGTATTGATACTGCAACCTTGGCTTTTGGCGCCGACAAGGTGCAAACATGGTCTGCTATTAGCTCGCCTAGAAGTGGCGATGAAAAGCAGCGCCTGACCAACTTGGCCACAGTTCGCCAGCGTATACGAAGCGCACCGGCTGTTTTAACTGGAAACGCAAAAAGCAATATGGTTTTCGTGACCCATATGTTTAACATTCAAGATCTCACCGGCAGCGGGGTTGCTCAGGGTGAAATTGTGGTGGTTAAGTTGGGTGACACAAAATTGCGGGTAGTCGGGCGTATTGCTACATCATAGTTAGCAGAGGGATGCTTTGGTTTGGAGCTTATATCAAAGCCACCGCTTGCTGTGCACTGCGTACCGCACCTTCCAGCGTGGCGGGGTAGGGGCCGGCCACATAGTCGCCACAGACGAGCAGGCCAGGTGCGATCAAGTTGCCTGGTCGCTGTAAACCTGGCGTGCAGGCAAAGGTGGCGCGTTTTTCAACGATGGTTTGCACGGCTTGCAAGTGGGGCAGCTTGAGCTGTGTTGCGGCTTGCTCCAAGACTTGGCGTTGCAGGGTTTCGCGGTCGCCACGGCTGGTGCTGACGACAAAGGCCAGCAAACCGGCAGGGCCACCGAGCTGCCCACGGTCAAAGACGAACTGGGCGG
>CBDUEA010000442.1:0-2082 GCA_965365965.1 uncultured Polaromonas sp.
ATCTACTACCAAGTGGTCTATGGTGCAGGTACATCGCGGCTTGAGAATGCCTTAACTTGTCTGGGCTTAGGCAAATCGGTGGCGCAAATAACTCAGGACACGACAACCTCAAACCGAAAACTCTGGGTCTGCGAGCGCTGCTCAGACCCAGATTGTGAACATCGTCTTTTTACGTCGCTGATACGCTAAAAAACCTGATTTACTGAACGCTAGGAGGTATGGGCGGAACAGCTGCCGTAGGCAAAAAAATCTGCGCCGAATCCACTGGGTCAAACCGGTATTGTTGACCGCAAAACTCACAACCCACCTCTACATCGTCACGCTCGGCCAATATGCTGGCCACTTCTTCTTGGCCCAAATTCAAAATCATATTGCTCACGCGCTGGCGGCTGCAGGTGCAGGCAAACTGCGGGTGCAGCGGCTCGAAACGGACGGTGTCTTCTTCCCAAAACAGGCGGTGCAAAATCTCGTTGGCATCCAAACCCATCAACTCCTCGCGCTTCAAGCTTTTGGCAAACAGCGCCAAACGGTTGTAATGCTCGTTCAAGCCAATTTCGTCCTCATTGGCTTTGCTGACTAGACTACCCGCCAAATTACCGTCGCCCTGAATTGGCAAGCGTTGAATCAACAAGCCTGCAGCCACCGCATCGTTTGCAGCCAAAACCAAGGTCGTGTCGAGCTGCTCGCTTTGCAACATGTAGTGCTCTAGCACGCTGCTAATGCTCTCTATCGGACGGCGTTGATCGTCAAACAGTGGCACCACGCCTTGGTAGGGTTGCTGACCAGGAAATCGGTCTTGCGGATCCAAAGTCACAGCGCAACGGCCTTGGTTGTTTACATTGACCATTTGGCTCAAGCTGCTATCAGCCGGCACATCACCCATCACGCTGGCGGTTGCGCGCAGTCGCAGGTCAGACTGCACCTCGGCCACGGCTAGTTTGACGGGTCCATCACCTTCGATTTGCAAAATCAAAGTACCGTTGAACTTGATGCTGGATTGCATCAAAACAGCCGCCGCCGTCAACTCACCCAGCAATTCGCTCACGGGCTGTGGATACGCACCCGTGGTGGAATTGTTACGACGGCGCTGCAAGATTTCTTGCCAAGCATCGGTTAAACGCACCAAGGTGCCACGTACTGGCAAGCCATCAAACAAAAATTTGTGAAGTTCAGACATTCAAAACCGTTAAATATAAGGAACAAGTAGAGCAGATGTTGCTTTAAGCCAGCTTTTTCAAGCCCGACTTGAAGCGTTTGGCATTGTCAATATAGTGTTGTGCGCTCATTTTGAGGCCTTGAATTTGTTCAGGGCTCAGCGCGCGCACCGCTTTGGCAGGCACACCCATGATCATCGAGCCGTCAGGAAACTCTTTGCCCTCCGTGACCAACGAGCCCGCGCCGACCAAGCAGTTTTTACCAATTTTGGCACCGTTCAGCACAATCGCACCAATGCCAATCAAGCTCTCATCGCCAATGGTGCAGCCGTGCAGCATGACTTGGTGACCGACCGTCACGTTGTCGCCAATCGTCAGCGGTTTGCCAATGTCAGCATGCAACACGCTGGCGTCTTGGATATTGGTGCCGCGCCCGATGCGGATGGTCTCGGTATCGCCCCGAATCACCGTGCCAAACCAGATGCTGACGTCTTCGCTCAATATCACGTTTCCCATCACCTGCGCGCTGTCTGCCACCCATGCGGAAGTAGCAATTTGCGGAGCAAGATCGTCAAGTTGGTAAACAGCCATGTCAGTGTCCTTTAGGCAAACAGTTGAGTAATTTGGGTTTGGAAATAACTAGAATTGTACGGATGGAACTGCGCCAAACCGCCTTTGAAGCCTTCAAAACCCCTATTTTAGAGCAAAAACTGACTCTAGCCGGCGAATTATATGCCAAGTTAGCTACTATTAATATAGCAAATGATGTGACCATTGCGCCCCACACTCTGCCAGGTGCGCCCCCCAAACCGCTGATCTTTGACCCGCTACAGGTCGAGAAACGCTCCCCGTTCACGCCAGACGGTCACGCCGCCTTGATGCACGCGGTTTGCCACATCGAGTTCAACGCCATCAACCTCGCGTTAGA
>CBDUEA010000443.1:0-2070 GCA_965365965.1 uncultured Polaromonas sp.
GTCTACAACGTGCTGCGCCACAAGTTGCGTTTTGACCACTTTGCCCCCTCCGGCAGTGGCGGCAAAGAGCGCCGTTTGGCGATTTTGGGCTTTGCTGCACCGCGCGCTTTCTTGGAAGGCGCGATCAACGAACAAGAGCTGGCTTGGTTGAAGAAAATTGACGCGGTCAAAACCAGTGACTTGCTGGACCGCCATCGCCACAATTTGCCTGAATGGTTGGTGGAACCGCTGAAAGAACAGCTGTCGCACAAGCAAGGGGCTGGGTTTTGGCAATATGTCGAGTCCTTAGACGCCACGCCAGGTTTAGACCTGCGTGTCAATATGCTGACCGACAAACGCGAAGACGTGGCCAAAGAACTGGCCAAAGTGGCCATCAAGTCCGAACCAACGCCCTACTCGCCTTGGGGTCTGCGGGTGGCAGACAAAGCGGCTTTGCGCAAATTGAGCGTGTATTTGCGTGGCGCGATTGAGGTGCAAGATGAGGGCTCGCAGCTGCTGGCACTCTTGGTAGATGCCAAACGCGGCGAAATGGTGGCCGATTTCTGCGCGGGCGCAGGCGGCAAGACGCTGGCTTTGGGTGCTGCGATGCGCAACACCGGGCGCTTGTACGCGTTTGACACCTCGGCACACCGCCTAGAAGCTTTGAAGCCGCGTTTGGCACGCAGCAGCCTGTCCAACATCCACCCCGCCGCTATTGCGCATGAGCGCGATGAGCGCATCAAGCGCCTCGCTGGCAAGATGGACAGGGTCTTGGTTGATGCACCCTGCTCTGGTCTAGGTACTTTACGTCGCAACCCCGCGCTGAAATGGCGCACCACGCCTAAATCGATTGAAGAAATGGCCACCCTGCAAGCGGCTATTTTGCAAAGCGCCGCACGTTTGGTCAAACCCGGTGGCCGCTTGGTGTATGCGACTTGTAGCTTGCTAAAAGACGAAAACGAAGCGATTGCGCTGCAATTCTCAGCTGCCAACCCCGAGTTTGAGATGCTGCAAGTGGGCGATGTGCTGAACCAACTCAAAGTCGCGCATGCGGAGAACTTATGCTCAGGCACAGGACTCGAAGGCAGCACTGGTCTAGAATATTTACGTCTATGGCCCCATATCCATGGCACAGATGGATTTTTTGCTGCCATTTGGCAGAAGAAGTAAGAATTTAGATACTTTTATTGAATTTTTGAGGCTTCATTGTGGATACTGTTTTGAATTATTTGGCGCATGGGTTGCTTGGCTTCAGCTGGTGGCAAATCGTGCTTTACACCTTGGTGACCACGCACATCACGATTGCCAGTGTGACCATTTACCTGCACCGCCACCAAGCGCACCGTGCGATGGACTTGCACCCCGCTGTGGCGCATTTTTTCCGCTTCTGGCTCTGGCTGGGGACGGGGCAAGTGACCAAAGAATGGGTGGCCATTCACCGCAAACACCACGCCAAGTGTGAAACCAAGGACGACCCACACAGCCCGCATGCCCACGGCATCAAAACCGTTTTTTGGAAAGGCGCAGAGTTGTACCGCGCAGAATCAAAAAACCAAGAAACATTGGCAAAATTTGGCCACGGTACGCCCAACGACTGGGTTGAACGCAATGTGTACGCACGCTTCAGTTGGCAAGGCGTGGCATTGATGTTGATCATCAACCTCGCTTTATTTGGGGCAGTGGGTTTGACGGTTTGGGCGATACAAATGATGTGGATTCCCGTCACTGCCGCGGGCATCATCAATGGCATTGGCCATTATTGGGGTTATCGCAATTTTGAAGCGCCAGATGCCAGCACCAACATCACACCTTGGGGGATTTTGATTGGCGGTGAAGAGCTGCACAACAACCACCACACCTACCCCACCTCTGCCAAATTTTCGGTCAAACCTTATGAGTTTGACATTGGCTGGGTTTACATCCGCATGTTGCAAGGCGTGGGTTTGGCGAAAGTCAAAAAAACGCCGCCCAAATTGCAGCATGGTGCGATAGTGCCCGTAGCAAACGAACACACCTTAGAAGCTTTGATAGCCAACCGCTACGAAGTGATGGCGGGTTATGCCAGTGGCTTGCGGAGCGCCTGCCAAACAA
>CBDUEA010000444.1:0-2064 GCA_965365965.1 uncultured Polaromonas sp.
CTTCTACCAAGGGTCCAAAGCCGGCTTGAACTTTTGGGTTACCTGTGGCGCTGAGGGTGGCGATGCTGCGACCATGGAAGGCTTTCTCGTAAACCACGATTTCAGGCCGATCAATGCCTTTGTCGTGTCCATACTTGCGCGCTAATTTAAGAGCCGCCTCATTCGCCTCTAAACCCGTGCAGCAGAAAAAAACATTCGTCATTCCTGACAGTTCAACCAGTTTTGCAGCCAGCATTTCCTGCCCAGGCACATGGTAGTAATTGCAGCTATGAATAATTTTGCTTAATTGGTCTTGTAAAGCTGGGACCAGTTTGGGGTGGTTATGCCCTAAAGTGTTGACGGCAATGCCCCCTAACGCATCGATATAGCTCTTCCCGTTGATGTCCCAGAGACGGCAACCTTGACCATGCGACAAGGCGATGGGCACTCGGCCATAGGTGTTCATCACATGAGGTGAGGCGGCTTCAATGAATGCGGGCATGTCGTTTTCTCCAAAAACTAAGCGAATGACTGGAAGCGTAATTCTTGATTTTAGATGCAAGTCCATGCATGCTTGATGAAAGTTTGGTATCGCACTGGATCAGTTCAAGCAACAAATGCACGGTTACAAGAAAACCGCTGCACGAGACGAGCCAAATTCAAAGCATTAGAGGCTGATAAGTCTTATATAAGATATAATACTTGTGCGGTGCAGCAAAACATGCTTGTATGGCTATGTATAGAGCGCAATCAGCGTATCTAGTACCTGTTTTTAACTTTGCGGAGTCCTAAAATGCCGGCTTACATCGCAAAAGAAATTTTCATTCAAGGCATCACCAATGATGGGAAAACCTTTCGACCAACCGACTGGGCAGAGCGGTTGGCGGGTGTGATGAGCCAATTTCGACCTGGTGGTGCTCGGCCTGGTAGTCATTTAAGTTTTTCCCCTTGGTGTGTTCCTACGGTTGTAGGTGGTGTGAAGTGCGTGGTGGTCAACAGCGATTTGCGCGCAGCAGAACCTATGGCATGGGATTTTGTGACCAACTTTGCCAAAGACAACAACTTGCAGGTTGTCGAAGCTTGCCTGCTGACTGATCCTCCAAAAACTGCCTGATGGTGATTCGTCAGAATACCCAAACTTCAAGCGAGGATGTGATGATGTACTCATTTGTCTCAAAGTCGCTTGGTAGACAATTTACTTGTCGCAAAACATCTAAACTCTTTGAATAATTAAAACTTTCCATAAAAAAGCACGGTCGTACTATTTTTTATGCATAATGCAGTCTACAATCAGTAGGTTTAGTTGACGTTTACGTAAACGTCAATATGTGAATCAAAGTTTTGATAATTTATTTGAAAAGTTGGCTTACAGTGCTAACTTGTTCAAAATCAAAGAGAAGATGAGATTTTTCGGATTTATATTTTGAAGCATGTTTGAATAAAGCTAGGAGATAAAAGCATGAAGGTCTTGGTAGCAGTTAAACGCGTTGTGGACTACAACGTTAAAGTTCGGGTCAAGTCGGACAACACCGGTGTTGATATTGCAAACGTCAAAATGAGCATGAACCCATTTGACGAGATTGCGGTTGAAGAAGCTGTTCGACTTAAAGAAAAAGGCGTTGTGACTGAAGTCATTGCAGTCTCCTGCGGGGTGACTCAATGTACTGAGACTTTGCGCACTGCCATGGCCATTGGTGCTGACCGTGCTATTTTGGTTGAAACGACTGAAGAGCTGCAACCACTGGCCGTCGCAAAGCTACTCAAAGCCTTGGTCGATAAAGAGCAGCCTGGATTGATTATCTTGGGTAAGCAAGCGATTGACGACGACAGCAACCAAACCGGTCAAATGTTGGCAGCCTTGGGCGACATGCGTTTGCCTCTAAAGTTGAAGTTGCTGATGGCAAAGCCATTGTGTCGCGTGAGGTTGATGGTGGTATGGAAACCCTGTCCATTAGTCTGCCAGCGGTCATCACGACCGATTTGCGTCTGAACGAACCACGTTATGTGACGTTGCCAAACATCATGAAGGCCAAGAAAAAGCAACTCGATGTCTTTAAGCCTGAAGATTTGGGTGTGGATATCAGT
>CBDUEA010000445.1:0-2063 GCA_965365965.1 uncultured Polaromonas sp.
TGGCGGACTCTTTGGCGTGGCGCTCGGCGCGGTCTTTTTCATTCAGGCGGGCTTGCAGCACTTTCAAGGCAGAGGCCTTGTTGCTGTGCTGGCTGCGGCCGTCTTGGCACTCGGCTACCAAGCCAGTGGGCAAGTGGGTCACGCGTACGGCTGAATCTGTTTTGTTGATGTGCTGACCGCCCGCACCACTGGCGCGGTAGGTGTCAATGCGCAAGTCTGCGGGGTTGAGGGTGATCAAAATCGCTTCATCGGGCTCGGGCATCACCGCCACGGTACAGGCGCTGGTGTGGATTCGGCCTTGTGTTTCAGTCGCCGGCACCCGCTGCACGCGGTGGCCGCCGGACTCAAACTTGAGTTTGCCATAGACATTCTCGCCCGACATTTTGAGCACCACTTCTTTGTAACCGCCGACTTCACCAAAGGCTTCGCTGATGACTTCAACTTTGAAGCCTACGCGCTCACCGTACTTGGTGTACATGCGCATCAAGTCGCCAGCAAACAGGGCGGACTCGTCACCCCCCGTGCCAGCCCGAATCTCTATAAACGCGGCGCGTTCGTCATCGGGGCCTTTGGGCAAGAGCAGGCCTTGCAGCTCGTCCTCAAGCCGAGCAATATCGGCTTTGGCTTCTTTGATCTCTTCCTTGGCCATGTCGTGCATGTCGGCCATGTCGTTGTCGTCCAGCATGGCTTGTGCCTCGGCTAAGTCCTTCTCACGCTTCAAGAAATCGGCAAATTCAGCTGCCACGATACTGACTTCGGCATGCTCTTTGTTCAACGCTAAATAGCGTTTCATGTCGTTGGTGATGTCTTCTTGTTGCAAAAAGAAGTTCAGCTCGCCCAAACGGATGGGGTAGCGTTCAAGTTGTTGGCGGAGGAAGGGTTTCATGAATTTAATTTGAACAGATTGCAAATGATGACGCGCACAGCTTGTGACGTCCAGAGGCGGATTAAAGCAACAACGTCGCTAACGCTCTTTGCGCAAAAACAGTTTTTGCACCACTTGCGCCGTGTGTTCCCGTGCGGTGGCATCGCCGGCATGCAGCTCGGCATACGCGCCATGTAGCATTTTTTGGGTCAAACCCTTGGCCAAGGCTTCCAAAACCTCATCAACCGATGCGCCTTTGGCTAAGAGCTTGCGGGCGCGGACCAGCTCTGCCGCGCGCCAGTCGTCGGTTTGGGCGTTGAGCTGCTGAATCAGCGATACGCTGCCCGTGACCGGATTGCGCTGGTCCAGCCAGTGCATGAAGCTTTGCACACCCGCATCGATGATGGTTTCAGCCTCGGCCACAGCCGCCTGTCGGTTGGCTTGGCCAGTTTGCACCACGCCTGCCAAATCGTCCACGGTGTACAAATATACGTCTTGCAGTGCTTTAACTTCCAGTTCAATGTCGCGCGGTACGGCTAAATCGACCATGAACATGGGCCGGTGTTTGCGCAGCTTCAAAGCGCGTTCAACCGCGCCCAGCCCGATGATGGGCAACGTGCTGGCGGTACAGCTGATGACAGCATCAAACTCGTGCAAGCGACTGGGCAAGTCGGCCAAGCGCATGGATTCCGCACCAAAACGGCTGGCTAGCTTGTCACCGCGTTCTAAGGTACGGTTGGCAATAGCGATATTTTTAGGTTGTTTTGCTGCGAAATGTGTAGCACATAATTCAATCATTTCGCCGGCTCCGACGAATAATACCTTGATTTGTCCAATATCCTCAAACAACTGGGTCGCCAAGCGCACGGCGGCTGCCGCCATGCTGATGGAATGTGCGCCAATCTCGGTCGAGCTGCGTACTTCTTTAGCGACAGAAAAGCTGCGTTGGAAGAGCTGGTTCAGCGTCGCTCCCAGCGCGCCTGCGCTGCCAGCAACGCGCACCGCGTCTTTCATTTGGCCCAAAATCTGCGGTTCGCCCAAGACCATGCTGTCCAACCCGCTGGCAACGCGGAAAGCGTGGCGCGCGGCCATGCCGTCTTGCAAGGTGTAAGAGTGCGCGCGCAGTGCTGCGGGGCTGACGCCGCCCATCTGCGCCAGCCAATCCAAGGTGGGGTTTAGCGTTAAATCGGGTGAGGCA
>CBDUEA010000446.1:0-2060 GCA_965365965.1 uncultured Polaromonas sp.
TAAAGAAACAATTTTTTTCTCATTTATTTTTTCTTTTTTTTTTTTTCTCATAACGAATTAATATTAGTTACTGTGTATGCAGCTGATGTTAGAAGAAAAATATGAAGAAAAACAATTTCTTTTTTTGAGAATTTTAAATAGATTGTATTGAGTTCATTGAATTTACAGAAATGAGGATTGAATCTACGATGCGCTTTAAGCTCGAAAAAGCCGATTCAAGCTTGTTTCACAACCATCAACCACAACCCTATGAACCCTTTTACCTCGAATACTGCGCCTCTCCCCGTTTTAGTTGCCGGTGGCGGTATTGGAGGTTTGGCAGTCGCGCTGGCGCTGGTCAACCGAGGGTTTCATGTCAAAGTCATGGAGCAAGCCTCGCAACTTGGTGAAATTGGCGCAGGGATTCAGTTCGGCCCCAATGCGTTTGCGGCGCTCGATGCACTGGGTATTGGCGAATTGGCGCGCAGCCGTGCTGTTTACACCGATGAGATGGTGATGCATGACGCCTTGGACGAAACGCTGGTTGGCCGGATCCCAACGGGCGAAGCCTTTCGCCAGCGTTTTGGCAACCCGTATGCGGTGATTCACCGTGCAGATGTGCATATGTCGCTTTTAGAGGGCGCCATGGCATCAGGCCGCGTTGAGGTGTTGACATCAACCACGGTGCAGCGTGTTGAACAAGATGCCGACAGCGTGACGGTCTTTGATAGCCAAGGTGGCGTGCACCGTGGCTTGGCGCTGATTGCTGCAGATGGCGTCAAGTCGGCTATCCGGCAGCAGCTGGTGGGTGACGACGTGCGCATCTCAGGGCATGTGGTCTACCGCGCGGTGGTTGATAAAAAAGATTTTCCAAAAGATTTGCAATGGAACGCGGCCAGTATTTGGGTGGGCCCGAATTGCCACTTGGTGCATTATCCGCTGCGTGGTGGTGAGCAGTACAACGTGGTGGTGACTTTTCACAGTCATGACCAAGAAACTTGGAGCGTGCGAGAAGGTAGCCGCGAAGAAGTGCAAAGCTATTTTGAAGGCATTTGCCCACGCGCACGCCAGCTGATTGATTTACCCAAAGACTGGAAGCGTTGGGCAACGGTCGACCGTGAACCGATAGCACAGTGGAACTATGGTCGCGTTACCCTCTTGGGAGATGCCGCACACCCAACGCTGCAATACCTCGCCCAAGGCGCTTGCATGGCGATGGAAGATGCCGTCACGCTGGGTGAAGCGCTGCGCGTCAATGACATCGATTTTGCCAAAGCCTTTGCGCAGTACCAAGCCTCCCGCGTGGCACGGACAGCGCGCATTGTGCTTTCCGCCCGCGAGATGGGCCGCATCTTTCACGCCAAAGACGTCGAGCGTCTGGTTCGTAATGATTTGTGGAAAGAACGCAGTCCAGAACGTTTTTATGACGCGATGGAGTGGTTGTATGGCTGGAACGTCAGCAACTGCTTGTGCGAGCCGCTTATGTGAGCTTGCTGCAGCATCGACTCAGCATCGTCAGCCGGATACTTTCAATAGCGCTTGACGGGCCGCGCTGACTCACGGGGATTCTCCATGCAAACCGAGCGACGCGATCCGCTGTTTGAGTGTCGGCAGCAGATCGTGCTCGAACCACGGGTTACGCTGAAACCAGGGTGTGTTGCGTGGCGAGGGATGCGGCAGAGGGAGGTAGTCCGGTCCAAATTCGCGCCAGGCCTTGACCGTCTCCGTCAATGACGCTTTTCGGCTGCGACCTAAAAAATGGCGTTGCGCATGCAGACCAATCAACAGCGTGAGTTGGATGTGTGGCAGTCGAGCCAGTAACTGATCGAGCCACAGGTCTGCGCATTCACGCCGAGGTGGCAAGTCTCCGCCGCGTCCCCGACCCGGATAACAGAAACCCATCGGAATGATCGCAACCTGTGATGCGTCGTAAAAACGTGACTTGTGCAGACCTGTCCAAGCGCGCAGACGATCGCCACTGGGGTCGTCCCATGGAATCCCCGAGGTGTGCACACGTACGCCGGGAGCCTGACCCACCACCAAAATACGGGCGCTTGCACCGGCTTGCAGCACAGGTCGTG